>JACCYW010000333.1 GCA_013696275.1 Chloroflexota bacterium
CGAGCTGACTGAGATGCCGGCACACGTGATCGTCACCCATGGCGTGATCCAGGTGCCTGAGGGCCGTCGGATGTTCGCGCGGCTATCGGTGGAGGAGAATCTCCGGATGGGTGGCTACATCCTTCCGGAGCAGGCTCAGGTGCGGGAGGGGATAGATCGCGCGTTCGAGATGTTTCCCAGGCTCAAGGAACGCCGTCGCCAGGTGGCTGGCACGCTGAGTGGCGGCGAGCAGCAGATGCTGGCCATGAGCAGGGCACTGATGTCCAAGCCCAGGATCCTTTTGCTCGACGAGCCCTCGATGGGCCTCGCGCCCACCCTGGTCGACTACATCTTCGACACCATCAAAGGCATCCATAAGGATGGGACGTCGATCCTTCTAGTAGAGCAGAACGCACTGATGGCACTCGAAGTCGCAGATCGAGGATACATCCTCCAAACGGGCCAGATCGTGCTCGCGGACACGTCTGCGAATCTGCGCGACAACGAGGTGGTCAAGCGCGCCTATCTGGGCGTCTGACGTAGTCACGGCCGCCTGACGATCAGGCTGTGAAACGACGCAGGAACTGACGCGTGCGCTCATCCTGGGGCGCCTCCAGGATCGCCTCGGGAGTGCCCTCCTCAACGATGACGCCGTCCTCCATGAACAGGATCCGGGCGGCCGCTTCGCGGCAGAAACTCAGCTCGTGTGAGACGACCACCATGGTGCTGCCCTCATGGGCCAGGTCTTCCATGACCTGGAGCACCTCACCGACCAACTCAGGGTCGAGCGCGCTGGTCGGCTCATCGAACATCATGACCTTGGGCTCGTTGGTCAGCGCTCGCGCGATGGCGGCGCGCTGTTTCTGCCCACCCGATAGGCGAGCCGGGTACTCGTCCCGCTTGTCGATCAAGCGCACTTTTTCCAGGTAGCTCTCGGCCAGCTCGACCGCCTGCGCTTTGGCCATGCCGCGCACCCTGGTCGGCGCCTCGATGCAATTCTGGAGCACCGTCATGTGGGGGAACAGGTTGAACTCCTGGAAGACCATGCCGGCCTGCAGGCGGAGGCGGCGGATCTGTTCCTTGTGCGCGCGAGTGCGGGCGCGCAGAGGATCAGCGTGAACGGTGATGTCACCGATGCTCACCGTTCCCACGGTCGGCTCCTCCAGGAAGTTGAGGCAGCGCAGCATGGTCGTCTTGCCACTGCCGGAGCGTCCGATGAGGACGATCGTCTCGTGCTTGCGCACCTCCAGCGTCACGCCTCGGAGGACGTGGTTAGCCCCGAAGTACTTCTCGATATCGGTAGCCGCAACGACTACCTCGCCGAGCTCCGCCGTCACCGGTCGCCGCGCGCCATGCGCCGTTCGAGTCGCTCCTGGAAGAACGAGAAGATGATGGTGAGCACCCAGTAGATCGTGGCCGCGATCAGTAGTGCTTCCAGGCTCGCCAGTCTCTGCCGACCGATGGTCGATGCGCGCCACAGTAGCTCCTGGACGCCGAGGAGATAGATCAACGCGCTATCCTTGATCATCGCGATGAAATCGTTGCCGATGGCGGGAATGACGATGCGTACCGCCTGCGGCAGGACGATCCTTCGCATGAGCGCTCCATCCTTCATGCCCAGCGCCTGCGCCGCTTCACGCTGGCCACTCGGGACCGCCTGGATACCTGCCCGGAAGATCTCCGTCATGTAGGCGCCGTAGTTGAAGCCGAGAGCCAGGATCCCGCCGTGCACCACATCCAGGACGATGCCGACCTGGGGGAGCGCCAAGTAGACGAAGAGGATCTGCACTATGAGCGGCGTGCCTCGAACGAGGGACACATAGAGCGAGGCGATGCCATTGATGACGGGGCTTGCTGACAGCCGTCCAAGGGCGCCGAGGATGGCGAGGACGACGGCCAGGAGGATCGATGTGATCGAGACGAATATGGTGATGGTCGCCCCGCCCAGGATGAAGGGCCCGGCGGAGGCGATGAACTCCGTACTGATGTTGCCGGTCAGCCCGAGCACCAGCCCGAGAGCACCCACGAGTGCCACCCAAGTCAGGGCGAACTTGAACAGGAAGGACCGCCGGTCTGCTCGATGAGCGGCAGCTATCCGATCGAGGATGAGCGCGTCCGTACCAGCAACAGGACCGGCCGCGGCCATAGGACCTCCCTTGTCGCACTCCTCAGGCTAGCGCCGAAGCGGATGGCCGATTCGGGCGGACCCTCCTTATCGCTTCCTCACTAGGTCGCCGACTTCGTTAGATCGAGCCCGTCGTACCACTCCTCACTAAAAGCCGTCAACGTGCCGTCGTCGTGCATCGCCCGGACGATCCGATCGAGCTCGGCCTGAAGTTCTTGGTGTGCTGGTCCACTCTTGTCGGTCGCCACCGCAAGCGGCTCGAAGAAGACAGGGTCGCCCACAGCAACGATCGGTACGCCATCATCGATGGCCTGCTGGACGGTCGTCGAAGAGCTGAGGAACCCCTCGAACTCTCGTCGGCCGGCGCTGAGGGCTTGGGCGCAGAGTGCATCCGTCTCTAGAGCGACTGGCTCGATTCCCTCGGGTACAGGCGCGGGCGTCGACCCATCACCGAGTGCGAGGTCCCCGTTGATCCAGTCAAGGTACGTGGTGGCTGCACCGATGCAGATGCGCCTGCCTGCAAAGCCGTCGATGCTTGTGATACCCGAGTCGGCAGTGGCTGACATCTGTGCCGGCGTGAAGTAGTAGGGCTCGGTGAAGTCGAGGCGCTCGATGCGCGGCTCGGTGACGGTGATGGAGCCAACGCTCACGTCCCAGCGATCATTCCAGCCACCAGCTTGCACCAGGTCGAAGGAGGGCGTCTTGAACTCGACCTCGACCCCGATACGAGTGGCGATCTCGCGGGCCACGTCGATGTCGAACCCGACGAGGTCGCCGGCATCGTTCAGGAACGACTGAGGTGCATAGTTGGGGTCCGTGGAGACGCGCAGAACGCCTGTATCGCAGATGGCAGCCAGCTTGTCCGTGCTGCCCTCGGCCAGGTTGTCACACGAAGTACCGCCCGCTGAGGGGTCGGGCGAGGGATCCCCTGACGGTCCGATGGACGAACTGTCGGTAGGACCTCCATCGGTCGGGGCATCCGATGCCGTGCCGGAAGCAGCGGTCGTCGGCTGCGTCGTGCCGGCCGAACCGCTCGGTCGGGTGCTGGGTCCTGCACCCGGGGTGCACGCCATAGCCACGAACATGGTGGCTAGCAGGACCGCAAGGCGCGATCGTGAAGTCATATGGTCTCCTCCTCGCGACAACGAGCGGCGGGTGCCCTCGCGCGCGTGGGCGGCAGTATGCCGCAGGCAGGCACGAAGCACCGCATGCGGACGCGCGAAGCCAGGCACGCGCGCAACGGCACGGGCGCGCGCGCCGGAGGGCACGACCGTTCCACCCCGCGGCACGTCGTGAAGCCATCCCGATAGACTCGCGCATATGCACCTGACACCGGCCAGCGACCGCGCCATCGCCACGGCCACGACGCTGCCATCCACCTTCTATCTGGACCGGCATGTCCTGGAGCAGGAGAAGGAACTCATCTTCGGCCGGACCTGGCAGCTCGTCGCCCGGCTGGAAGAGCTGGCTCGGCCCGGCGATTTCGTTCCCGCGACCATCCTGGACGAGCCCATCGTGGTCGTTCGCGGCACGGATGGCCAGCTACGTGGCTTCTATAACGTGTGCCGCCATCGCGCCGGCCAGGTGGCCCTGACGCGTGGCAACCGCAAGAGCCTGCAGTGCCGCTACCACGGCTGGACCTACGGACTGGATGGCTCACTCCGTGCGTGCCCGGAGATGGAGGATGCGGACGGCTTCCGCAAGGAAGACTTCGGTCTGGTGCCCATCCGAGTAGAGGCATGGGGACCGTTCGTATTCGCCAACCTCCACCCCTCAGCACCCTCCCTGGGCGAAGTCATGGGCGAGATACCGGCTGAGGTCAGGCGGGCCGGATACGACGTGGCCGCGATGCGCCTCATCGAGCGGCGCGACTACGTCATCGCCTGCAATTGGAAGGTCTATGTCGATAATTACCTCGAGGGTTACCACCTGCCCATCGCCCACCCTGCACTGTTCCGCGAGGTGGACTACGACGCATATCAGGTCGAGACGTTCCGCTACTATTCCAAACAGCACGCGCCCATCCGGGACCTCCGGCCGGGCGAGGAGCTGGGCCGCGACCGGCGCTATGTCCGCTCAGCCGACGGCGAGAACGATGCCCTCTATTACTGGCTCTTCCCCAATACGATGATCAACATCTACCCGGACAATCTGAGCAGCAATGTCATCCTGCCCCTTGGCCATGATCGAACGCTGACCATCTTCGAGTGGTTCTTCGCTGAGCCCGGGACTGGCGAGGGCTGGGAGTCCATGCAGCAGACCATCGCCTTCTCTGATGAGATCCAGCAGGAGGACATCGTGCTGTGCGAGCAGGTCCAACGCGGCCTGGCATCGCGCTCCTACGACACGGGACGCTTCAGCCCCAGGCGCGAGAATGGCGTTCATCATTTCCAGTCACTCATCCGGGAATTCCTGGCGACGTAGTCCGCTCGCCGGCGGGTGGACCAGGGTCCGCATGCTGGTTACCGACTGGGGTCAGATGGACACCAGAACGCCACGATCTCGCCATCATCGGTCAGATGGTCGCTCAGACGAGCGACTGGCGCTGGCTGGACGGCAGAGACGGTGACGATGGCTCGCAGGTGACCATTCGACGCAAGTCGGGCCACGCGAGCCGCGAGCGTCTCAGCGCGCTGGTGCTGGTTGGGCCAGGACCTCGGCGGCGCCCCAGGCGATGAGTAGCAAGCCCGCGCCCGCCACCCACAGGCCGGGTGCGCGATCGGGCAGCCCGAGTGAGTCCTGGCCGACCAGTTGCACGAGCCGGATGATGTAGCCGGCCACGGCCAAGCCGGCCAGCGCGATGAAGGTGATGGGGCGATCGAACGACGAGCGCTCCGCCTTGGAGGCGTACGGCAAGGCGAGGACCGCGAGGATGGCCACCGCGCCTACGAAGACGACGATGCCGGCGCCCTCGAAACCACGACCCTCGCGCACCGGCAATCCGAAGCGGCCACCGGCCGTGAACCAGGGCAGCGCCATGGACACCAGGGCCATCAGAGCGCCGAGGCCCAGCAGCACTCGTCCGCGACCCAGCCCTCGCCGGCTCATGACCGCCCGTAGACTTCCGGTCGCAGGACCCCGATGAATGGCAGATTGCGGTAGAACTCGCCGTAGTCAAGGCCATAGCCGACCACGAACTGGTCGGGGATGGTGAAGCCCCGATAGTCGATGGGTATCTCCACCAGGCGACGCGCCGGCTTATCCAGCAGCGCGCAGACGCGCAGGGTGGCCGGGTTCTTGCCGCGCAGGTATCGAAGCAGATAGTTGAGCGTCAGCCCGGTGTCGATGATGTCCTCCACGATGACCACATCACGGCCGTCGATGGGCGAGCTGAGATCCTTGAGTATGCGCACCAGCCCGGACGTCTCGGTCGACGTCCCGCCATACGAGCTGACCTCCATGAGGTCGATCTGGACCGGGATGGAGATGGCCCGCATCAAGTCGGCCATGAAGGGCAAGGCGCCCTTGAGTACGCTGACCAGCGTCAACTGGCGCCCCGCATAGTCCTCGGTGAGCCGTGCCCCAAGCTCACTGACCTTGGCCCGGATGTCGCTCGCCGCGATGAGGATGTCACCCACGTCGGCCGCGAGGTCAGGCACATGCGGCGGCGCGCCGGTCGATCCGCGCAGGGCCATCAGCCTGGCCGGACGGGGGCCGACACTGGACGGCGGGCCCGGCGGTGCTCAGCCGGCGCAGACGATCTCGTCGCGTCGTCCGATGCTGACCGGCGGTTGGCGTCGACTGCCGCCCCAGGACCGACCTGGCCAGGCAGGCCCGTCATCGACGCTGCCACATCGATCCGCCCGTACTTCAGCATGAGCGCCCGAAAGTCCTTGGCGTAGAACAGCTTGACCCGCACCATGGGGTACAGCTCGCGGAGTCGACGCAGCTTGCGATTCTTCTTGCGCACCAGGCTCTGGCGCAGTGTTGTGAGTTCGATGTAAAGGTCCCACTCGGGCAGGTAGAAGTCGGGCGCGAAGGACTCGACGACGGCTCCGTCCAGATTCCAGCGGACCGTAAATGCCCGCGGCTCG
>JACCYW010000340.1 GCA_013696275.1 Chloroflexota bacterium
ACGACCGAGCCGTTCCTGGCTCCCCTGCGCCGCGTCCTGCCCCAGACGGGCATGATCGACCTGTCACCGTTGATCGCCATCCTGGTGCTCGGCGTGCTGGTCCGCCTGGTCGGCTTCCCCTGAGGCCTGCTGGCCCCGCCCTGCCTCCTAGCGCCGCCCTGCCTCCTAGCGCCGCTCTGCCTCCTAGCCTGCACGTCTCGCTGGGTCGAGGGATATCCACCGGAAGGCGCTTCCGTGGTGGGTTCTCGCGTTCTATAGCCGATGGCTGAGCGCTGACCCCGCATCCCGGCAGCCCTCCAGCGTACTGGTCGTCGATGGACCGCGAGGACCCCACGCGAGGGCTCCCTGAGGTGGATAGGTCGTCATGCATCGAGAGCATCAACGGAAGGGTCGCAAGCTCGGACGCGTGGCTGACCTCGACTCGAGTGACCCATGACGTTCGAGCCCTTCCAGGAAGGTGGTCGATCGTTCGCGCGTTGACGCCCTTCCCGAACGGCCTTGATAATGGCGGACCTCGGTGGGCGATTGGCTCAGCTGGTTAGAGCGCACGGTTCACATCCGTGAGGTCACTGGTTCGAATCCAGTATCGCCCACCATCACTCCTCATCAGCGGCCCGTCAGCGCGGCAGTCCGTGCGCCGCGCGAGATCCTGACCTGGACCGTCGGGTGTCCCGATGAGCGGAGGAAGAGAGCCCCGGCTCGCCCCGAAGCCGACCGGACGCCGTGGCGATCCGCTCAGGCCCTGCATCCTTCCTTCGATCGGAACATCGGCAGGCCCGGTCTCTCGGGGGCGACTGGCCCATCGCAAGGCCCGGGACATCACACTGCCTGACGATCACGGCGACCGCCCGTCCAGGTCAGCCTTCTGGGTCGAGTCCAGCCTTCTCGTCCAAGTCCGCCTTTAGGGCAGCGGGTCGGCCCTCGTAATCCTCATCCTCCACCTCGGGTCGATAGGGTACGTTGGCGACGACCGTGCGCGGCCGGCCAAGGAGCGCTTCGCGGACGCGCCGCACGGTCTGGTTGTACAGCAGGCGCTCCCACCAGTGGCGGGCCACATACTCGGGCAGGATCACGATGGTCAGGCCCTCGGGGTCACGCTCGGTCACGTCCAGGTAGCTCGAGAAGGGACGGATCAGCGAGCGGTATGGCGATTCGACGATGACGAACGGCACGCCCGGGAGTTGCTTGGCCATCCGGGCGCGCAAGACCTCGCCCGCCGCCAGGTCATCCGTGATGTGGACCATGTGAACGTCATCCGCTATGGAGCGACCGAAGTTGACCGCCTGGACCACTGCACGATCCAGGCCGGGCACCGGGATGACCACGCGTTCCCGCCGGCGGGGCGGTCCGAAGACCTGGTCGGGATGGACCTTCAGCGCCTCTGCGCTGTTGCTGTACTGGCGATGGATGAACCCCATCATGATCACCAGCACCGGGATGATGACGGCCACGACCAACGACTGGGGCGCCTTGACCGTGGTCACGATGACAGCCACGATCGCCGTCAGGACAGCGCCGAAAGTGTTGATCGACAGTCGGATCCGCCAGCCGGGGTCGCGCACCCGGCGCCAGTGGCGGATCATCCCGGTCTGACCGATGGTGAAGGCGATGAACACGCCGACCGAGTAGAGCGGGATGAGGTCGTGCGTCCGGCCGCCGAACAGCACGACGAGCGCGGCCGCAGCCACGCTCAACAAGCCGATGCCGAGACTGAACGCCAGTCTGTCGCCGCGCAGCGCGAACTGCCGCGGCATGTAGCCATCCTGCGCCAGGATCGCACCTAGCCTTGGAAAGGCGTTGTACGACGTGTTGGCAGCAAGGATCAGGATCATCGCAGTCAGGCCCTGGAAGACGTAGAAGCCGATGGTGTTGGCACCAAACGCCACGGCAGCCACTTGCGAAACGACCGTCCTCTTGACCGGCTCGTCGATGGGCACTATCCCGAAAGCCTCAGCAACGTAGGTGATGCCCACGAAGAGAGTGCCCAGCAGGACAGCCATGACCGTCAGCGTGGTCGCGGCGTTGCGCGACTCGGGCGGTTGGAAGGCCGGCACGCCGTTGGCGATGGCCTCCGTACCGGTGAGGGCGACGGAGCCTGAAGCGAAGGCGCGGAGGACCACGAAGACGCCCAACAGCTCGAGTGTGTCGGGTGCGCCAGGCAGCGGGACGGGCGGGGCAGCGCTCTCGCCGAGCACGACATGTCGATAGACGCCGATGGCGATCATGGACAGTGCTCCCGCCACGAACAGATACGTCGGGACGGCGAAGATGTTCCCGGACTCGCGGATGCCACGGAGGTTGCCGAGCGTCATCAGTCCTATAGCTGCGACACCCACGTAGATGCCCACGGGCTCGAGACCGGGAGCCGCCGAGACGATCTGCTCGACAGCCGAGGAGGTCGAGACCGCGACGGTCAGGATGTAGTCGACCAACAAGGAGGCGGCGACGATAAGGGCGAAGAGCCGGCCCAGATTCGCCTGGGCGACCGCATAGTCGCCACCCCCTGAGGGGTAGGCTCGGGCGATCTGCCGATAGCTGGTAGATACGACTGCCAGCAGGATGGCAATGGCCAGGGCTATCTCCAGGCTGAGGAATAGGGCGGTAGCTCCAGCCACTACGAGCACGCGCAGGATCTCTTCGGTCGCATACGCGCTCGAGCTGATGGCGTCCGAGCTGAATATCGCCAGCGCCTTCTTCTTGGTCAGGCGTTCCTCGCCCTCTTCCTCGGTCGCCAGCGGCCGGCCGATGAAGACACGCTTGATGCCTGCCAGCGCCCGTCCTCCGCCGGTCGTCGGTGCGGCGGCGGCCGGTCGTGCAGTGAGGACGCCCGGGCCCGTGTAGCGGAAATAGGGGGCGTGCTTCCGCTCGATCCGCACACGGCGGTCGCCGGGTCGCCGGCCGGGCAGGGGGCGGCGCCCGCCGATCATGAAGCGCCGATCATCGGTGCTGCGCGATCCTCGCCAGGTTCATACCCCAGCAAGCCGGCGCAATACAGCCGGCAGGATGCCGCCGTGGCGGAAGTACTCGACTTCGATGGGCCCGTCCAGGCGCGCCATGGCATGGAAGGAGCGCTCGCCGCCATCTCCGTGGACCAATACCCGGACGTGGCTGCGCGGCACGGGTTGCTCGCCGAGCCCCTCGATGTCATAGGTCTCGCGGCCGCTGAGGCCCAGACTCGTGGCTCCCTCACCGGGCATGAACTGGAGCGGCAGCACACCCATGCCCACCAGATTGGAGCGATGGATACGTTCGAACGATCGAGCCAGCACGGCCCGGACCCCCAGCAACCTGGTGCCCTTGGCGGCCCAGT
>JACCYW010000350.1 GCA_013696275.1 Chloroflexota bacterium
GCGTTCGCTGCCCGCGCTCAAGGTGCGCCCAGCGCCCGATGACCTGCCCGGCCGTTGGGAGACGGGCACTCAGGCGCACGAGCTGCTGGCAGGTCTGCTGGGCACGTTCCGATACCTGGGATGGCTCGGCTCCCAGAGCGACGCCCAGGTCGATGAGGACGCTCCCGGCGATGCCGCTGGCCGGCCGGCGCGGCTTCGCGCCGCGATGTCAGCGTCGCGCTCGTACGAGCGCGGGCTACTTGCGCGACTGCTGGATGGGCTGGCGTCGGTCGGCGCGCAGGTCCGTGGCATCACCGACGCCGCTCGACTGGAGGAGCGCTGCCCGACCGTTGGCTTCACCCTGGCCGGACACCATCCCCGGCACATCGCTGCGTTCCTTGGTGAGCGGGCCATCAACGTCTGGGACGGCGACTACTACGCCTACGAATTGATACGTGCTCTGGGACTGGCCGAGTCGGGCGGCATGGTCCGCGTCGGCCTGGTGCATTACTCGACGGCGCAAGAGATCGATCGTCTCATCGATGCTCTGGCCGAGCTATCGGCGCAAGGTGGCCAGCGCCGCGGCCTCGCGGGCCAGTCCACGGTAGAGCCGCGAATAGAGCGCGTAGGTAGCGTCATAGACGGACCGGTCGGCCGGATCGGGGGCGACCGAGGGACCCATCCGGACGATGGTGTCGGCTGACCCCAGATCGGGCAACAGACCCAGCGCTACGCCGCCCAGGATGAGGGCGCCGAGGGTCGAGCCCTCGACCTGTCGGGGAACGCCTATCTCCCGGCCGGTCACGCCGGCCAACACGCGTGGCCACAGGCTCGAGGCCGCCAGGCCGCCGGTCGCCCGCACGTCCGCGATGGTCAGCCCAGCTTCCTCTGTCGCTTCCATCACCGATCTCACGCGACACGCGATGCCTTCGATAGCGGACCGCGCCAGGTGCCGCCGGTCGTGCTCCAGGCCCAGCCCGAACCAGGCGCCACGCGCGCGGCCGTCATAGCCAGGCGCCCGCTCGCCAGCCAGCAACGGGATCATCACCATCCCGGCCGCGCCGGCCGGGACAGTGGCTGCGGCATCGAGCACTCCTTGGGCATCGAGCCCCACGATCCGGCCCAGCCACTCCAACACGAGTCCGCCATTGCTGAGCGCACCGCCGACGATCCAATGCTCCTCCGAAAGGTAGCAACTGAACAACCGCCCGTGTGGGTCCGTGACCGGCAAGGGAGACCCTACGCGGACCGCGCCGCTGGTGCCCACGGTGACCGAAGCGATACCGGGATGATGTGCCCCACAGCCGAGCGATGCGAGCACCCCGTCGGCGGCGCCCACGATGACCGGGCTGCCTACCGGCAAGCCCAGCCGGGACGTGGAGATCGAGGCACGGAACGTGGTGTCGACAAGGGTTGGCAGCTGTCGTGGCACGATCCCGGCCAGCTCCAGCGCCGGCCCATCCCAGTCGAGAGACCGCAGGTCGAGCAGACCGGAGGCGGAGGCGAGGCTCAGGTCGATGAGCCAACGGCCGGTCCAGTTCCAGAGCAGGAAGCTCTTGATGTCGGCGACGCGGTCGGCACGCCGCGGACCGTCACCTGTCGCCCGCAACGCCATGAGCTTGTAGAGCGGGTAGCTGGCATGCGGCGGACAGCCCGTGCGACGGTAGAGGGCCTGCCAGTCGGTCTGCGAGCGGACCGACCTCGCCTGCCCATCGGCTCGCCGGTCGGCCCAGGTGATGACCGGTGTCGTTGGTCGACCATCTCCATCGGCCAGGAGTAGGGAGTGCATCTGGGTGGAGATGACAAGCCCGCGGACAGCGGCTCGGGCCGCCCGGGCCGCGCCGACGACGCGGGCGACCACCATCTCCGCGGCGGCCAGCAGAGCGGCCGGATCGTGCTCCGCGCGATCTGGCCCAGCCGTCTCCAGGCGGTTGGGTTCACGAGCCTCGCTGATGATCGTGCCATCCAGACGGAGCACGAACGCGCGCGTCGATGTCGTGCCAACGTCCAGGACGGCCAGTGCGTCCACGGAGGAGCCCGCGTCAGCCTGCCTGCGTCAGCCTGCCCGCCTCAGCCCGCCCGCGTCAGCTCGCCGTCGGCAGCAGCCAGCGCGGAAGCTCACGGCGCAGTGTCGCCAGCGGCAGCGAGCCGTGTCCCAGCACGGCGTCATGGAAGGCGCTCAGATCGAAACCGTCGCCGTCGCGCTCCTGCATCGCACGCCTCAGCGACTGGATCTCGCGCTGGCCTGACATGTAGGAAAGCGCCTGTCCCGGCCAGCAGATGTACCGGTCGACCTCTGTCTCTGCCTCCAGGGGCGTCAGGCCGGCCGTGCGACGCAGGAAGTCGATGGCCCGCTGGCGCGGCCAGCGGAAGGCATGGATGCCCGTGTCGACGACCAGCCGGGCTGCCCGCCAAGCCTGTGCATCGAGCATGCCGAGGCGTTCCCGCGGTCCGTGGAAAAGGCCCAGCTCGTCGGCCAGTCGCTCGCTGTAGAGACCCCATCCCTCGGCGTACGCGGTGCCCAGCAGGCGCGACCCGAAGCGTCGGAAATCGGGCAGGTCCTCCAGCTCCGTCTCGAGCGAGATCTGGAAGTGGTGTCCAGGTACCGCTTCGTGGTAGGTCGTGGTGGCAAGGCGGTGCAGCGGACGGCTGGCCGGATCGAATGTGTTGATGTAGTAGATGCCGTCTCGCGAACCGTCGGGCGCCGGCGGGAAGTAAAAGGCTGGCGGCGCTTCCGCCTCCATGTAGGCCTCCACCGGCCGAACCACGCAGGCAGCCCGGGGCAGTCGCCCGAAGACGGTCGGTGCCACCGCCTCGGCCCTGGCGATCTGCTCGCGAGCCAGCTCCACCAGTGACTCACGCGAGGGCGGCCGGTTGTCGAGATCCTCATCCAGCGATGCCCGGAGCGACTCTGTGTCGCGATAGCCGAGCTCGGTGGCGATGGCAGCGCGCTCCTCATCGATCTCCTCGATGGCTGCCAGCCCGTAGTCATGGAATGCCTGCGGTGGGTCGTCAAGGGTGGTCCAGGCGAGGATGGCCGTGCTGTAGACGGCCTCACCATCCGGCAGCGACCAGACGCCGTCACCCGTACGCGCGGTGGGCAGGAGACCCTCGAGTGAAGCGAGGTACTTGGTCAGCGCCGGAGCTACATCGCGCTCCAGCCGCTGGCGAAGGGATGCCCGCTGCTCATCGCTGAGCGTGCGGTCCGGCGCCAAGAGCGGCGACTCGCTGGCCGGAGTGTCGACCGCGCGCCGCACCTGGGTGATGGTCCGTTCCATGACCGGGCGGGCGGCGGTCCGTCCTGCCCGAGCACCCTCCTCCAGATTCTCCGTGTGAGCGGCGAGGTGGGCCGGGAATAGCGCTATCCGGGCCAGGAGGCGCTGGAAGCGTTCTGGCGTATCCGTGCGCTGGAAGCGAGCCAGGTCGCCGGGCGTGTTGTGCGGACCAGCCATCTGGTCGACGGCTTCGAAGTGATGAAGGCGATCGTCGTGGGCGCGGAGTCGCATCCGGGCCACCACCTGGAGCATGTCGAGCGTGATGCGTTCTTCCGTCTCGAGGTCGGCCGTTGGGATGGTCGCGCCCTCAGCCAGGATGCCGTGGAGTGTGGTGGCCTCATCCGCTCGAGCCTGCGGGCCTGGATCGTCCAGCCGGTCGTCATAGCGCTCGTCGCCAAGCACGGTCGCGTAGAGCGGTTGCCGCTCCAGGTACCACTCCCAGAAGCGATCGGCCAGCACACCTACCGGGTCGTCGACCGGGCTGTGGATGGGCGTTGTGGTCACGTCGCGCCTCGCTGCTGGATCAGCCGAAGAGGGCCAGCTGCTTGCCCTGGTGCTCGATCTCCGGGTCAAGGCCCAGAAGCGGCTGCAGATCGGCCAGGTCCGCCGTCTCGCGGGCATGCAGTCGACGAAGGTGATCGGACTTCAGGATATGCCAGTTGCCCTCCTCCATCGCCGTCCGGAGGATGGGTGACCGCTCGAGCTTGAGCCGCACGAGCTCGGTCCGCTCCGGCGGGATGACGATGAAACGGATCAGGT
>JACCYW010000364.1 GCA_013696275.1 Chloroflexota bacterium
CGAGCCGAAATAGGTCGGCGAGCCGAAGATGATCGCATCTGCGGCATCCAATGCCGCCCATCCCGCATCATCGATGCTGACCACGTCGACCAGGTCGACCGACGCGCCCTTGACCGACTCGACGCCCGTCGCCACCGCGCCGGCCAGGCTGCCCGTCTTTCCGTAGCCCGTGTGGAACACCACCGCGACTCGTACCTCCATTCGATCTCTGCCCTTTCGTGCCGTAATAGGACCGCAGTCCGGTTGACGGTCCCAGCATAACCGGACTACAGTCCGGTCGTCAAGTTGAAAGAGCAGCGGATGTTCGGTGGACCACCTCGCGAGCGAGCCGACGCCGCGCGCAATCGAAGCCTGCTGCTAGCGGCGGCTGAGGGACTGTTCGCCGAGCGCGGGATCGATCATGTGTCGATGGACGACATCGCCCGCGCCGCCGGCGTGGGCAAAGGCACGCTATACAGACGCTTCGGGGACAAGTCTGGGCTCGGCATCGCCATCCTGGATGACCGCGAGCGCGACCTCCAGGACGCGATCCTGGGTGGCCCCCCGCCGCTGGGACCTGGCGCCTCCCCGGCCGCACGGCTACACGCCTTCGCCGACGCCTATCTGAGCTATCTCGACCGTAACCTCGACCTGGTGGTGATGAGCGAGACCGCGTCGCCCGGGGCGCGCTACCGCACCGGGGTCTACGCCGGCTGGTTGTGGCATGTGCAACTGCTGCTATCCGCGGGCGGATGGGAACGACCGCGCGTGCTCGCGGCGTGCCTGCTCGGCGCCCTGTCGGCTGATCTGCATCGACACCTGCGCGCTGAGGGCACACCGCACCGCGAGGTGGAAGCGGCGCTGCACGATCTGATCGATCGACTCATCGGGGAGCGCTGAGGGGGTCGCCGGAAGCGGTCGGCGGGGGCGCCGAGGCGAGGTACTTGCGCAGGGCCTCGGCGGTGAGCGTCTGGCCACGGGCGACGAGGTCGGCCGGTGTGCCGGTGAAGACCACTCGTCCGCCGTCCTGGCCGGCACCGGGCCCCAGGTCGATGAGCCAGTCAGCCCGTGCCATCAGCGCCTGGTGATGAGCGATGACGATGACGGTGTTGCCGCCGTCGACCAACCGGTCCAGCAGGTCGAGCAGGTGGTCCACATCAGCCAGGTGGAGACCGGTGGTCGGCTCGTCCAGCACGTAGGTCGCTGACTTGTCGGCCATGCGGATGGCCAGCTTCAGCCGTTGGCGCTCGCCACCCGACAGTGTCGTCAGCGGCTGGCCAAGGCTGAGGTAGCCCAGCCCGACGTCGGAGAGGCGGTCCAGGATGGCGCGGGCCGGTCCGCTGGTGAAGAACTCCCGCGCCTCGGTGACCGACATCGCGAGCACCTCGCTGATGTCCTTGCCGTTCAGCTTGTAGGTCAGCACCTGGGGCGTGAATCGCTTGCCCTCGCACTGCTCGCAGACGGTCGCTACGCCGGCCATCATGGCCAGGTCGGTGTAGAGGAGGCCGAGGCCGTTGCAGTTCGGGCAGGCGCCCTCGGAGATCGCGCTGAAGAGCGCCGCCTTGACCCCGTTGGCCTTGGTGAAGGCGGTCCGGATGGGGTCGAGCAGACCGGTGTAGGTAGCGGGGTTGCTGCGGCGGGAACCACGGATGGCCGACTGGTCGACCACCATCACGTCTTGGCGTCGGGCAAGCGAGCCATGGATGAGTGAGCTCTTGCCCGACCCGGCGACGCCGGTCACCATGGTCATGACGCCGAGCGGGATGTCGACGCTCGCGTCCTGCAGATTGTGCAAGGACGCGCCGCTGATGGTGAGTCGGCCGGTCGGTCGTCGGACGCGCTCGCGAAGGTCGGCTCTGTGGTCGAGATGGCGCCCCGTCAGGGTGTCGGAGTCGCGCAGCCCGGCCACGTCCCCGGCGAAGCAGACCCGACCGCCGTTCGGGCCGGCGCCCGGTCCCAGGTCGACCACGTGGTCAGCGATAGCGATCGTCTCCGGCTTGTGCTCGCCGACGAGGACCGTGTTGCCCTTATCGCGCAAGCGAAGCAGGAGTCCGTTCATCCGCTCGATGTCGTGCGGATGGAGGCCGACGGTCGGTTCATCGAAGACGTAGGTGACATCGGTCAGGCTGGAGCCGAGGTGGCTCACCATCTTCACGCGTTGCGCCTCGCCGCCAGACAGGGTGCCGGACTCGCGATCCAGACTGAGATAGCCCAGGCCTACCTCCACCAAGGATTCGAGCGTCTCGCGCAGCGTGGCCACCAGGGGGCCCACGGATGCATCCTCGATACCACGCACGAAGTCGGCCAGATGACTGATCTGCAGCGCGGCGCACTGGGCGATGTTCTTGCCCTCGATGGTCGCTGAGAGGGCGGCCGGGTTCAGCCTCGTGCCGGCGCATGCCGGGCAGGTGGTGAATGTGACCGCCCGATCCACGAACGCGCGGACGTGTGGCTGCATGGAATCGACGTCCTTCGAGAGGAAGAGCCGCTGGACCTTCACGGCGAGGCCTTCATAGGTCAGGTTGATTCCGCCGATCTTCATCTTGGTGGCTGGCTTGTGCATCAGGTCCTGCCACTGGGCTGGGCTGTAGTCCTTCAACTTGGCGTCGGGATCCACGAATCCGGACTCGGCGAAGGTCTTCACGTACCAGGTGTCCGGGGTGAAACCGGGGACGGTGATGGCGCCCTCGTTCAGCGAGAGCTCGGTGTTGACAAGCTGGCCGATGTCGATGGTCGACTTCCGGCCGAGGCCTTCGCACTCCGGGCACATCCCGTCAGGCATGTTGAAGCTGAAGGCGGTGGAAGTGCCGACGTGGGGTGTGCCGAGCCGGCTGAAGATGATGCGCAGCATCGTGTAGGCGTCGGTCGCGGTGCCGACGGTCGACCGCGCGTTGGCGCCCATCCGTTCCTGATCGACGATGATGGCCGCGCTCAGGTTGGTCAGGGCATCGACATCAGGTCGGCCGAGGCTCGGCATGAACGACTGGACGAAGGCGGTGTAGGTCTCGTTGATCAGACGCTGCGACTCAGCGGCGATGGTGCCGAAGACGAGCGATGACTTGCCCGACCCTGAGACACCGGTGAAGACGGTCAGGCGCCGCTTGGGGATGTCCAGCGAGATATCGGCCAGGTTATTCTCCCTGGCGCCACGGACCTCGATGACATCGTGGCTATCGGCTGCCGCTCGCCGCTGGCGCGTCGTTGGGGGAGCTTCTGTCGGGGTGAGGGTCTTATCCAACGGCCTCTCTCCTGATGTGTCGCGACGTGATCGCATCAGGTTAGCCTCGGACCGCTCGCTGCCTTGCCCATCAGGGCCCAGCAGGTGATTCCCACGGGGGTCACGTGTCAGGGTGGTCTCGTCCCTCTCTGTGTCCGTTCGGTCCTGGCGGCCAGTGAGGCCCCTTGACGCGTAGGATCGGGCGATCTCCACGTCCCAGCCGGCGAGCTCGAGCTGGTCGAGGACGTAGCGCGTCGTTCATCGACCGATCACCGCGATCGACCGCCTGGCCGACGCGCTCCGACCATCGAGGCGGGGCTGCCCAGCGCGTCCGCATCGGGCCGCCACCGTCTCCATCGCATTCGGATCCTCATCCATGCCTCCCTGGACTGCTATGGAACGGAACGTGGGCCCGCACGACATGTCGGTACCCGCCCGTGAGCGTGGCGGGGTGGCGTAAGGGGGCTTAACGACCATGGGATCGTCCGACAGTCTCCCTATCAGTCCACCCAGGCATAGACGATGATCTGAGGAGAAGCGAGCGGATCCGTGTAGCGGATCGGCCGACCGACCGGGCGGACAAGCGTCTGCGAGAAGCGACCGGAGTGCTCTCTGCGGAGGGATGGCCTGCGCGGCCCATCCACGAATCGCCGACCAGCTCATCGTGTGGATCACCATCCGATCGGCGAGCCCATCGTGCCCTCCCGCCGACTGGGATGATGACCTGGTGAACGGCCCTGACCCCATCGCGTTCCTGCACGACACGACCTTCGATGATCTGCCCGCCGCGGTCCGCCATCAGACGGCGCGCTGCGTGGTCGACCTGTGCGGGTCGATCGTGGCCGGTCGTCATACCCGTCTGTCGGCCATCATCCGCGATCACGCGGCCGCAGCCTTCGGCGGCGATGGCGCGACACTGCTGCTCGATGGGCGGCGCACCAGCCCGCCCGGAGCCGCGCTCGCCAACGGGATGTCCATCGACTCGTTCGACATCCATGACTCGCAGCGGGAGTCGCTCGGGCATGCCGGTGTCCACCTGCTGCCCGCCTACCTGGCCAGCGTGGAATGGCGTGTGGCGCGGGGCGGTCCGTGGCCGACGGGTGCCGAGGCGCTGACCGACCTCGCCATCGGCTACGACATCGCCTGCCGTTCCGGCGAGGCGCTCCACGGCACCGTCAGTGACTACCACACGTCGGGTGCGTGGGGATCGATCAGTTCGGCGGCGCTGTATGCCCGGCTCATGGGCCTGGATCGGGCGACCACTAGAGAGGCGCTTGGAATCGCTGAATACCATGGCCCGCGCAGCCAGATGATGCGCGTCATCGACCATCCGACCATGCTCAAGGACGGCTCCGGCTGGGGCGCCATGGCCGGCGTCAGCGCCGGGATGTTGGCAGAGGCGGGTTTCACGGGCGCTCCCGCCATCACGCTCGAATCTGCCCAGGCTGCCCGCTGGTGGGCGACCCTGGGCTCCCACTGGGACGTCATGGACCAGGGCTTCAAGCCACATGGTTCCTGCTGGTGGTCGCAGCCGGCCATCGAGGCTGTCCTCGCCTTGGCCCGTCGACACCGCTTGGCGACGCGCGACGTCACTGGCATCCGGGTCGAGACGTTCGAGAAGGCGACCCATCTCGCTCACCCTGACCCGACGACGACCGAGCAGGCCCAGTACTCCCTCCCGTTCCCGGTCGCAGCGGCACTCGTCAAACAGACCACTCGTCCCGACGACGCCTGGTACGGCCTGGGTCCCCACGAGCTCCTGGAGGGCAGCCTGGCCGATCCGGAGACGCGCCGGCTGGCGAAAGTGGTCCAGCTGGTGGAGGCGCCCGACCTGACCGCTCGTTTCCCTGGGCGCTTCCTGGCGCGCGTGACATTGACGCTCGCCGACGGTAGGACCTTGACCAGTCCGGAGACGACATTCCGCGGCGAGCTGGACGACCCGTTGAGCGACGATGAGGTGACCGCCAAGTACCGCTGGCTGGCATCGACGCTCCTGGCCGACGAGCGTGTGGCGGCCATCGAGACCGCCGCCTGGGGCCTGGCCGACCTGCCGACCATCCAGCCGCTCGTGGCTCTGCTGGTGTCGCCACCGGACCGGTAGTCGCGCCCGACGGCTCGCGCTTGGAACGACCCGCGGCCACGCGTAGCGCCGTGGCGGCGCGTCCCTTCCCGCCGGCCAGGCCGTTCTGGCCCAGATGGGCACCACACATCCACCTTGGACGGGAGATCACACAGATCGTGCCACCGGCACACTGCGACGCGCGAGTGGCACAGGATGGGTCCTGCGAGCGGCATCCATGGCGCGCGGATGCCCATATGACACCAGCCACGCGCCCGGCCGCCGCCCGACCGCGTCCGCGGGAGGCCGAGATGTAGCCCCGTAGTCCGCCTCGCTGCCCCGCTGCCTTAGCTGGCCGGTCGCCTCGTTATGCTGCGCCGGTCGTGCATCGCATCACCCAGGGCGACCGTCATGGCGCCGATGGCCAGGAAGCCGACCAGGATGGCCACGAAGTAGACCGCGACGCTGCCATAGCCGCCGTT
>JACCYW010000378.1 GCA_013696275.1 Chloroflexota bacterium
GAGAAGGACCGATCGACCGGGAAGCGCAGCTCCAGCAGGGCATCACCTGGCGCGACCTCGGCGCCGGGCCGGACCAGCGGATGGTCCGTCGGCGCCAGGGGCAGCCACCACAGCGGGTCCCGCTCCGTCCCTGGCGCGGCTGTCATCAGGTCGAACATCGACTCGCCCGTCATGCTCAGCCGGCACCAGCCGGGGCTGCCGCGGCCGGCCAGAACGGGCGCTCCCAGTCCTCGAAGAGGGCGCGTCTCGCGGCGCCGCCTTCGGGCAGCCTGAGCGGCACAGGACGGCCGTCGACCATCAAGCCGGCCAGGCCGCCCCAGGCGTCGGAGGTCGCCGGGCGCGGCCGCCGGCGAAACGAAAGGGGGGCACGATCGCGCAGGGCGGCCCTGGCGACCAGCCCCGGCGGCAGATCGAGTGCCATCAGCGATCCGGCCGTGACGGTCATGCCGTCAGCTGTCAACGCCCCTTCGAAGCTGACCATGGGCAGCTTCCGCGACGGGCGCCCGTCGGCCAGCACCAGCGCACTCCCGAGCGGGATCAACGCGTCGTCCATGAGATCGGCCAGCAGCCGCCGGCGGTCCGTCTCCGTGGCGATCGCGCCGAGCGGCGCGAGGATCCGGGCATGGTCCCACACCATCCTCAGCATGCCCGGCCGACGGAACGCGTCGAGCAGGGCGGCAGCGGCGATGCCTACCGGCACCGCCGCCAGGGCTCCGCCGCTGACCACCAGCACATCGCCGTCCAGCCGGCGCTCGTCACTGCCAGCATCAGAGCGAGCCGACCTGAGCCAGTGCTGGGCGAGCCGCGTGGAGGCCGCCCGCAGAGCCGTCGCTCGAAGGCGCGTCCCGATGTCGCTCGTGTCACGCCAGGGATGCATGGCCAGCTCTCGGACGCGATCGCGGAGGTCCGGGTCGTCAGAGGCCAGCGGACCCCAGTGCAGGATGCCCTCGATCTGCGCGTCGTCGTCCAGCCCGGCCAGCGGCACGAGCGCCCCATCGGCGCGAGTCATCCATCCGACCGGTCCATCCGGCGCCGCACTGACACGTGATCCAGACGAGCGGCCGATGTCGACCGCATCCACGGGCCGGCCCAGGAGTGACGCGAGCGAGGCGATACTGGCGCGATAGGCAGCGTGCCCATCGGGCGGTGCCCTGACGGCCGCTCTGCGCCCGATGAGCTCGGCCGCGAAAGCATGGAGGGGCGTGCCGCTCCGTCCCTCCACCGGTCGTGGTGCCGGCGCGCGAGTGACTCGACCGGGCGGGAAGGCATGCTCGTAGGCGGCTGCACCACCAGCCAGCACGACCGGTAGGTCATCGCGGCGGACGGCCACCGGGCCAAGCATCGTGATGAGCTCCTGCAGCCCAGCTCGTTCGTCGGACGAGGGTGGATCGCCGGCTGCGACGACGAGGACATCGACAGTCCGGTCGAGGCACGCCTGGCTGAGAGGCAGGGGCCGGCCCGGCCGGCCCGCGACCGAGCGCACATCCACATCCCAACCGGCGCCGGCGAACGCGCCGGCCAAGCCAGCGCCGCGGGATCTGCTGCCGGCGGCACACACGACCCGACTCGGTACGGCGGTCGCTACCTCAAGGCGTATCCAGGAAGGCCATCGGTCGGCAATCGGCAGCCATGAGGGTTCGACCGAGCGGACTCGTGCGACCAGATCGGCCAGCACGGTCTCCAGCTCGACGGAAGCTGGCATGGCCGACGCAGCCAGCAGACGGAACCGGCCATCCACCGGCGCGATGAGGGCGGCCGCCATGGATGCGGTCCCGCGGTCGATGGTGAAGAAGGAGAGAGGATCGATCACGGACGGCCGACCCGCCATACCAGGTCGCCCTCAGGCGTCGTATCCGGACTCCTCGTCCATCTCGGACAGGCGCTCTATCAAGAGCTCGATGCCCGCCTCATCGGCGAGGACACGCTGCATCTCGGCCAGGTCGCCACCGAAGAGCTCGCGCATGACCGGATGGAAGAAGAGCATCGCCTGCCCGCCGAGCGGGTGATACGGCCGGCTCGCCTCCAGGAACATGACCGCCGGGCCTGTCAGACCACGCACCTGGATCTCGCGCGCGACGTACTCGACGATGTCCTCGTGCAGCTCCAGCTCGCTCTCCTGGGTTCCAGTCAAACGGTGCCATCCTCTCTTGCCGACCACACCGCTGCCCGGTGCCTGCGGGCTCAGGGTCGAACCCACTATCCGCATCATCGACGCTCCGGCCCGACCAGCGATTCACCTGCCATCGTCCGCACGCTGAGCACCCTTGGCCCGGCATGGTACACCCGGGGAAGTCGCTCAGCCATGCTGGAGAGCACCTCCCACGAGATCGTGTTGCGGCGCTGCGCCAGTTCCGTGGCCGTGATGCGCTCCGTCCCCTGAGCCCCCAGCAGCACGAACTCGTCATCCAGCCCGACTGCCGGAACGTCGGTCACATCGGCCGCCACAGCGTCCATGGCGACCGTACCTACCAGGGGTACGCGGGTCCCCCGAACGAGCGCACTACCGCCTGGCTGGGAACCACGCGCGAACCCATCGCCGTAGCCGACCGGCAGTGTCGCGATCCTGGAGGTGCGACCAGCCACCCAACGCCCACCGTAACCGATGGCAGTGCCGCTGGGCACGGAGATGACGCGCACGGGCCGGGCCTTGAGGGTCAGTGCCGGACGCAGGGCCGATGCCGCGGCCGACGCACCCGGCGCTATCTTGAGCTCCTCGGGCAGCTCCCCGTAGAGCGCGAGCCCCGGCCTGACCATGTCATGGTGGGCGCAGCTCGCGGCGAACAGACCGCCCGTCCCGGCCATGTGGAGCGGCGGGACCGCCATGCCCGCCTCGACGACCCTCGTCGCGGCATCGACCAGTCGTCGA
>JACCYW010000405.1 GCA_013696275.1 Chloroflexota bacterium
GGTGGACACTGCATCCCGGTCGACCCGTTCTATCTCACCTGGCGAGCCAAGGCATACGACCTCAATACCGAGTTCGTGGAGCTGGCCGGGCGGGTCAACGTGAACATGCCGTACTACGCCGTGTCGCGCATCCAGCGCGCCCTCGACCGCGCCGGCAAGCCGGTCCAGGGAAGCCGGATCCTGCTGCTGGGGATGGCTTACAAGCCGGATGTCGCGGATCTGCGCGAAAGCCCATCGCTGAAGCTGCTGGAGCTATTGCGCAGGAGCGGTGCCGAGGTCTCCTATCACGACCCCCATGTCGCCGAACTGCCGGGCGAAGGCCTCCGCTCGATGCCGCTCACAGACGGTCTTCTGCGGTCCATCGACTGTGCCGTCATAGCCACCGCCCATGCCAGCCTGGACCTGGGCCTGATCGTCGACTGCGCGCCGCTGGTGGTCGATCTGCGTGACGCCGTACGCCGCTCCAGGACAGCCGGCCAAACGCTGCCGCCGAATGTAGACGTGCTGTGACAGGGCTCCGTGGCGGCGCGACCGTTCCAGCGGCGCGCACGGCGCGCGCCGGGCTGCTCATCAGCGCCTGCGGATAAGGCCCAGCAGCCGACGGATCACGAGGAAGCCGGCGACGACAGCCAAAGCGCCGCGCCAGTCGAGGACAGGGCGAACGTCACCGCTCGTGTGCCGGGCGACCAGGACGAACACCCGCGACCCCGGCGCCAACTCGGCTCGACCGGTGATGACCGCGAAGGCGCTCGAAGCTTGGCCAAGCCGGATGTTATCGGTGCGGACGAGGCCTGCGCCGCCCTGCGTCACGCTGACGTCACGGGCGTCGATACGGGTGGCGCCGCCCTGGTTGATGGACACGCTGTCCGCCTCGATGTGCGCTGCGCTGCCCTGTCGCACCTCGACATGGTCTGCGCGCACGGATCCCGTGACCTCCTCGCTGGCCTCGACCACAGCCTCTTCCTCCGCCTTCGCCAGCGTCTTGTCGGTCCTCTTCCGACCGCTCTGTGCTGCCACCATCTCAAGCCTCCACCTTCTGCTGACCGGTGACCAAGCCTAGCAGCCGCGGGTCACCGCTCCGACTCCGGGGCATGCGGGTGGAGCGCCGAGACGTAGGCCAGGCGAGTCTCGTGCGCCACATCGTCCCAGGTGCGCTGCGCGCCCTCGGCCCGCAGCCGAGCACGGCGGCTGATCTGGCGGGCGACCGCGCCACCCTCCCACATGGCCCGGATGGCGCTGGCCAGTCGACCAGGCTCGCGCGGTTCCACGATGATGCCGGCCGCCCCGACCACCTCGGGGAGCGCTCCCACACGGGTGCAGATGACCGGGATGCCAGCCGCCAGGGCATCGATGGCGGCGATGCCGGTGCCATCGCTCAGCGCCGGCTGCACGTGCGCCACGGCGCCCGATTGGAGCGCCGCCAGGTCGGCACTGTCCAGGCGGGGGGTGAGTCGGACCACATCCTCCACGCCGAAGCGTCGCGCCGCCCGCGCCACGGCCGGCGAATCAGCGTTGTCGTCACCACTCGCCCCGGCCAGCACCACGACCGGCGGCCAGGCAACGCCCTCCTCAGCGCTCTTGGGCGCCTGATCGCGCAGCGCGGCGAGCGCCTCGAAGAGGGTGGCGAAGTCCTTTCTTGCGTCGTAGCGGCCGACGAACACCAGATAGCGCGACGGCAGGTCGAAGCGGGAACCGAGGGCTGCCATGCGCGTCGTGGCTGATCCATCCTCGGTGGCATGGCGAAAGCGAGGGTCGGCGGCGAGTGGCACGACGCTGATGCGCTCCTCCGGCACGTGCAGGAGCCGCCTGACCGTACGCGCCGTAGCGTCGCTGGCGACGATCACACTGGCCGACTTGCGCAGCGCGCGAGCCCGTAGCCGATGACCCAGGCGCGCCGCCCCCGTAGCCGCGTATCGCTCGGGCAACTCCCAGGGCGCCAGATCGAGGACGGACGCCACCATCGGAAGCACTGACGCGAGAGGCATCGCGCCGCCCGCCGAGTGGTACACGGTACCCGCCGCGCCACTGGCCAGGGCACCGGAGCCCGCCCCCAAACCGGCGCCGCGCAGCAGGAACGAGTCCAGGGTCAGCCCAGCGGAGCGGAAGACACGGCTGGTCGGCGGCAGCAGACGCCGGCCACTGACCGCCAGACCTGCCTCTTCCATGGAGCGGGTCGGATCATGACTCAGCGCCCGCAACAACAGGACGAACGATTCACCAGCCAGCGGGTGGGTGGCGAACGCTTCTAGCAGGCGCTCCAGGTAGTAGGCGGTGATGGGACCCCGCTGCGGTTCCTGGAGCGGGCGCGCATCGACCACGACCCGCACGCCGACCGGTCGCGCAGCCCGCCGCGCGGACGCTCCGCGCCTGGCCATCAGGCGCTCTCGCTCTCCTCGCTCGTGCCCGTCGCGGCCGCCGTGGCCGAAGCGCCGGTGATGGTGGCGCCCGCGAGGGGAGCTGTCGTCGTCGCGGGACGACCGGCCGCGGGCCGGCCGCGCAACTCGTCCCAGCGCAACCTCAGCACGACGACCAGTGCCTCCACGATTATCCGGCGCGACATCTTGCTGACACCTACCCGCCGGTCGGTGAAGACGATGGGCACCTCGACCACCCGAGCGCCTCGTCGGGCGGCCAGGTACGTCATCTCGATGGAGAAGACATAGCCGCCCGAGTGGAGCCGATCCCATGGTGTGGCCGCCAGGGCGTCCCGGCGCCAGACCTTGAAGGCACCGGTCAGGTCATGGGCCGAGAGGCGCAGCACGGAACGGGCGAAGAGCGAGCCACCTCGCGAGACCAGCCGGCGTGGCAGGCCCCAGTCGCGGACCCCTCCTCCCTTCACGTAGCGCGACCCGATGACAAGGTCGGCGCCACCCACTGCGGGCGCACCAGGGCCGCCGGTCAGCGCGTTCATCATCATCGTCAGATAGCCCGGGTCATGCGACCAGTCGGCGTCCATCTGCACGATCCGTTGAGCGCCGCCTCTCAGGGCGACGCTGAAACCGTCCACGTAGGCGCGCCCCAGGCCGAGCTTGGCTGGACGATGGTGGACGCGGATGTGCGAGTCGGCAAGCGCCAATCCATCGGCGATCCTGCCCGTCCCGTCAGGCGAGGCATCATCCACGATCAGCAGGGTCGCCCCAGGCAGGCATTGGAGGATGGCCTTGGCTATGCCGGCCACGTTGTCAGCCTCGTCATAGGTCGGCATGACGACCCACGTGTCGCTGTACGCAGCAGCCGCCGCTTGGTCAGGCCCGGGCCCCCCGACCGGCGGCGGAGAGTGCATCATCCACGACAGTCTAGTGCTGCCATGATGCGCCGCCGAGGC
Organism: Chloroflexota bacterium; assembly: GCA_013696275.1. GTDB lineage: Bacteria > Chloroflexota > Limnocylindria > Limnocylindrales > CSP1-4 > Palsa-1032. Next base: position 3,326 of record JACCYW010000405.1, read on the forward strand.
GCTGGCGTCGACTCGAAAGAGCATCAGGTCGGGCAGACATGGGCGGACCCGGGCTCCTTGGGAAGCACCGGGTCCGCAGGTCGGTCGCTGTGACTCAGCGGCCTATTCGGTCAGGGCGAAGATGAACGTCTGGTACTGCTTGCCGCCGGCGGTGTCGGTACCGATGACCTTGATCAGGACATCTCCCGGCGGACCGGCGCGGAAGGTGATGGTGGTCGCGAAGTCCTTCGGTCCGGAGCGCAGGGGATAGCCCGTGTACATCGGGATGCCGGGCTGGCGGACCTCGATGCGCGGCCAGCCGGTGAGCGGCTCAGCGCTGCGGATGGTGAACTTCACGCTTGTGCCGGCCGGACCCGACCAGACCGGGGCGGTCACCTTGAAGGGCATCACCCGGACCGACGACATGTGGCCATAGGTGCCGGCGTCTGTCGTCGCCATGACCACCGCGGAGTAGATCCCATCCGGGACCAGGGCTCCCAGCCCGTCCCGACCGTCCCAGGAGACAGTGGCCAGACCGAGCCCGAAGGCTTGGGCGGACGCGAGCACCCGGACCGGGGCTCCGGCGCTGTCCAGGATGGTCCAGCTGAGCACGGCTGGCTGGGTCAGGGTGACCTGGAGAGCGGTCGACTGGGCGAGGCCGTCGCCATCGCGGACGAAGATGTGGTTGGGCTTGGCGAGCGGCGACTTGAGCGTCTTGAAGACCTTGACGCTGGTCGTATCGCTGGCCCCGAGCTTGCCTGATCGATCCTTGGGCTTGACGGTCACGTCGTAGCGGCCCTCGGCCACGAAGTCGCCACCGGCATCGCGTCCATCCCACGTCGTCGAGCCGTCCCCACCGTCGGTCCAGGCGGTGAAGTGGCGGACCACAGTGCCTGCGCTGTCCCTGACGTCGAAGTCGAGATAAGCCGGCTCTGACAGTCCGTGATGGAACGAGACCGTGTCGCTGATGCCGTCACCATTGGGGGTGAAGACGGTGGGCGACAGATCGCCGCCCGGGATGGTGCCGGGATCTTGGATGCTGCCCAGGCCAGTGAGGACCGGATCCGCGCCGTCGGGATCGGTGGCGCCGGCACCCTGCCACTCGTCGGAGGTGAACTCCAGGTCGCCGGTGATGGCCCGTCGGTAGCTCTCGGTCGGGTGCGGATCGACCAGGATGCGCGAACCCGGTGACAGCACGGAGTCGTGATAGCTGGGGCTCCAGCCGACCCAACCCCAGAAAGGTCGTGCCTCGGAGCTGTAAGGGTTGAATTCCATGCGGAAGATGGAGTCCATCGTGGCGTGCTCTTCGAACAGGGCGTTGACCACGTTGCTCAGCGGCTGGAACTCGAGCGCGAAGACGGCCCGAGCACCGATATCGATGAAGCCGTTGGCGAAGTTGTCGACACGCTCCACCGCCAGGCTGCGCGACGGTGTCGGCATGTACCCCTCGCCGTGACCGGAGCCGTAGCAGAGCTGCTCGAACATCACGATGGCGTTGGGCGCGAGCTGGATCGCGTCGCGCAGGAAGTTGGCGCCGTAGTACTTGACATCGGACGAGCTGCGGCGGTCGGGATCCGGATAGTTGAGCCCCAGACCATTCTTGGTGTTCTCCTGGAAGGGTGCGTAGGGGCTTGGCCAGCCGTTGCCGTGACCGAGATAGATGAACAGGTTGGCCCCGTTGGCCGCGTCGACCACGTCCGACCAGAGGGCGTTGGGGTGGAAGAGGCGGGTGACCTCCATGCCCTGCGCCTCAGCGGCGTCAGCCACGGCGCGGCCGCGCTCATTGACCAGGGACTGCCATTCGTGCATCGGACCGATGACCACCACGGCCCGCAGTGGTGCCATCTCGGCACCCCGCGCAACGGCGGTCAGGTTGGCCGCTGTCGAGATGAGCAGCGCCGCGATGAGCGACACGACGATGACGACGCTGCGTACCGCGACGGTCCGTGTCGTGGTCGGGTTGGAGGAAGGGTGCATTCGCGTTTCTCCGGCTGGGGCTGGGCACGGCCGGCACAGGGCCGGTTCGGATCACGCGTCAAGACTCCCTTTCCTGAGAGGCGGAAACCATGCCGAGATGGTCCGGCTGGGGCTAGCCCTGTAGCCGCCCCGGTCGTGGTGCGCGAGCTGCCCTCGGCAGCACGGATGAACGCCCCGCATCGACCAGCTGGGTCGGTGCGGGGCGCTGAGTTGCGGTCAGTCGGCGTCGGACGCCGACGAGGGGGGCGGTACGTCGGTACCGGTACCGGGACACAGCGATGCCC
>JACCYW010000440.1 GCA_013696275.1 Chloroflexota bacterium
TCATCCCGACCGCCATCGCGAGAAGGAGAACGGGCCGCGAGATCGGCGACGAGCTGCTCGTCATTCGCGCCCCAGGTTACCCGGCCGCCGGCATCGCTGACGGCCCGGTGGTGGGCGGGGCCGTGCCAGGCAGCGCATCGCTCCCGGACGCGGACGGCCGTGCGTCGGCGCTAGCCGGCGGCAAGGCGGCGGAAGGAGCAGTCACCGCGGAGCCGGTGGGGGAGTGGCTGGGCAAGTGGGCCAGCGATCGGTCGTCCGGGCGCGTCAGGACGTACGTGACGGTGATGAGCGAGGTCATCCCGACCGCCATCGCGAGAAGGAGAACGGGCCGCGAGATCGGCGACGAGCTGCTCGTCATTCGCGCCCCAGGTTACCCGGCCGCCGGCATCGCGCCGGATCCTGTCCTCACGGTCGCCACGCATAGTGGATATCCGGCTCTCGCTCTTCGTTGCCTGACCCGTCGCCACGCGTGACCTCCAGGAAGCCGTGCTTCTCATAGAAGGCCCGCGCGGGCCGGTTGACCTGGAAGGTGTACAGGTCCAGCCCGTTGGGTCGCAGCTCCTTGGCCAGGGCCACTAGTCGCGAGCCGATGCCGGCCCGCTGGTGCTCGGGCGCCAGGTAGAGCTGTTCGATCCAGCCCTCCCTGAGCACGAGCAGGCCGACCAGCCCGCCCGCCTGGTCGGCGACCCAGGTCTCGCACCCGGTCTTGCCTCGGACGACGTCATCCCGGAACCAGGCATGGACAGCGTCGTCGTCGTGGCTCAGTCGCACTGTCGACAGAGCGGTCCGGAACGAGCGCAAGTACAGCTCAGCGATGGCGCCCGCCTCGAGCGCTTCTGCCCGGCGGATGGTGATACCTCTCTCCGTCAGCGTGGCGGGCGATCCTCGAAGACGACGATGATGCCGGAGTAGCAGGCCACCCACAGCTGCCGCGACACGGCGTCGTAGGTGATGCCGATGGGGTGATAGGCCGTGTGCACATCCTGGATGACGGTCATGTCCTCGGTCCGTATCTTGCTCGCCGTGCCTGACTCGTAATTGACGACATACAGCGAGCGGCCATCGGGCGCGATGTCCATGCTTCGTGGGTTGACGCCCGTCTGTACCCGGTCCACGGTCTGGTCAGTGGCAGTGTCGATCTTGATGACGCCGCCGCCCTCATCAAGGGAAGCGTAGAGGTAGCGACCGTCAGGTGACATGACCAGGTGGCGCGGCTGGACCCCGACATCGCGGATGCGACGGACGCGGTACGTGGCCAGATCGATCTTGTCGATCTCGGTGCCGCCCATGAGCGCGACATACGCGGTGGTCGAAGCCGGATCGAAGGTGATGCCCCGCGGGTACGGGCCCATCGGGATGCGCTGAAGCTCCCGTCCGGTGGCAGTCTCGATGATCGACACGCTGTATGAGCACCAGTTAGCGACGACCAGCACTCGACCGTCCGGTGACACGGCCAGGTATTTCGGCGTGGCGCCGACCTTGAGGACCTGGTCGATACTTAGGCTGGCCACATCGATGCGGTACACGAAGCTGTCGTCACGGCCCTCCGCGGGGTAGCAGGTGTCCTCGCCAGGGTTGTCGAAACCGGACCCGTACATCGAGTACTGCGAGACATAGACGTGACTTCGGTCAGGCGTGAACGCAGCTTCGACCGGCGCGCCGCGCACCACCCGTGACTCGTCCCCGAATCCGTACTCGGCAAGGTCGACCGAGTCGCGGATGGTCTTGACCAGCTCCTGATCGCGGTCGAAGACGGAGATGGTGTGGCGATACATCATGTTCTGGGCGAAGAAGAGACCGGTCTGCGAGGCGACCACCGACTTGGGCGAGAGCGAGCCGCTGATGGTCGTCACCCGGCGCAGGCGGAGCTCATCCGAGGGCCCCACGTCGGCCGCGGGCTCCTGTGGCAGGGGGTCCGAGGCAGCGGGGCCATCGGGCGCTGCGGTCGGTGACGGGTGGTCGGAAGGATCCGGTGCCAACGGTGAGTCGGTCGACCCAGCAGGCCTCGGCGTTCCGGGCCGCCCAGCCGAAGTGGGACTACCACTCGGCACGGAGTCCTGTCCACTCGGCGCCGCGCTCGCATCGTCGGCCGTCTGAGGCACTGTGCGCGGTGCCAGCGATGCGGACAGCGCGACCGCTGCCACAGCGATGACCAAGAGGACGAGCCCGAGTCCTTTGGCGCCTCGCAGGCTAGATGTCATGTGCCCTTCCATCCAGCTCCGGGCGGAGCGCAGGAAGGTTAGCAGACACCGAAGTGTGCGAGCTACATCCAGTGCCCCATCAAGCGCCGGGGCGCCGGGCTGCCGGATCGCCCGCCCGGTCGCTGCGCCGGGCGGCCAGGGCGTACACCTCCATCGTCCGCCGGGCGATCAGGTCCCAGGCGAAGTCGGGCAGGCGCGTACGGTTGTGCGCGCCCATCGCGGCCAGATCCGTGCCTTGAGCGACGCGCATGGCGCCCGCCAGACCGTTCGCGTCGGAAGCGTCATAGAGGATGGCGCCGCGCTCGTCCAGGGCCTCCGCGATGCAACCTCGACGTGGCGCGATGACGGCTCGGCCGAAGGTCATCGCCAGGAGCACGGATCCCGACGTGAAGATCTCCCGATAGGGCAGGCATACCACATCGGCGGCGTTGAGATACACCTGCAGGTCTTCGTCGGGCACGAAGCCCAAGTGCGCCGCGACCCGCCCGTCGGCGGCCGCCAGGGCCGCTATGCGCTGCCCGAATGCGTCCGGCAGAGCCTGGCCGGCGATGACCAGGCGGGCGTCCGGATCGTCAAGCGTGGCGAAGGCCGTCAGCAGATCCTCCACTCCTTTGTACGGCCTTACCCACCCGATGAACAGCAGGACCAGCGCCTGGGCCGACAATCCCAGGCGCTGGCGTGCTTCGGCCTGCCCGACCTGGTCCTCGTACGCATCGGCGTAGTGGCCGTGCGGGATCACGTGCAACTTTCGGCTCGCGTCGGCGGTCAGCCCAAAGGTCTCCACCAGTGCCTCGCGGGCGGCCTCGCAATGCACGATGACGGCGTCGCTCAACGCGACCAGCGATCGTCCGAATGCGATCTCCAGCCGATCCACCGGTCGGTCGTGGCGGCTCAGGTCGTGGGCCGTCCAGACGACGGCGCTGCCCAGCCGGCGCATCAGGCGCAACTCGGCGAGCGTGCGCATCACCCGGGCCCGACTCACGTCCGGGCTGCGACCGGCGATGTAAGGGTCGACCCAGTGCAGGTGGATCAGGTCAGGCCGGCCCAGGCGACGTACGGCGCGTAGGACCGGCAGGATCTTGCGCCGCCCGGTCGGCTCCGCCACGACGGTCGCGCCGGCCGCTCGCAATGCCCGAGCCAGTTCCCGCTGGTAGGCGTTGGCGCGCATGTAATCGGGCAAGAACAGGACCTTCAAGGACCCACCGTGAGCTGGTGTCACCTGCCGGCCATCGACGTGGCTGACCTCCCGGCTCGCCAGCCGGCTGCGTGGGGATGGTCGATCGGGATGGCTATCCGTGGCCGGCGAGATCTCTCGATGGGCAAGCCAAGATGCTACATGGGCGGCTCCGCGTAGACTGCCACCCCATGTCGCTGCCCGCCGAAGACTGGGTGCCGGGCCCGCCGCAGATCGGCCCCTCCCAGCCACGAGGCTGGAC
>JACCYW010000029.1 GCA_013696275.1 Chloroflexota bacterium
GTTCCGTTTGGCGGAGGAGCGGTCCGCCAGCCACCCGGTCAACGGCCTCGCCCGTCACTTGGAACACTCAGCGATCCACCGGCCCGACCGCCAGTCCCACGGTCCTGACACCAGTCCCAGGTCCGACGCCAGTCCCGGGGTCCTGACACCAGTCCCAGGGTCCCGACGCCAAGTCCATGCCTGCACTCCACAGCGCTGGATCACCAGCTGAGCCATCCGGCGGAGGGAGCGGCCAACGAGTCAGGCGGGGTGCCCTTGCACCCTCGTATGGCTCTCTGGGCGAGCCGATCGAAGGAGGAAGTCCTGTCGGGCCCTCCGGCTCGGGCGCTGCTCCTCCGATCGCAACAGCCGGTGATCCGCGACGCCGGTGATCCGCGACGCCGGTGATCCGGCGACGCTCGTCGCTGGTGGGCGCTGCGAACGGCTCTCGCGGCCGACGAGGTGCCTTGCTCAGCGCTCCCGGAGCAAAGCCACGCTTAGCGACCCGCACCCGCTAGCTGAAGACCGCCCTGAGCCGCTTTGCGCTCCTCCGTACTCCACCTGCCCCGGAGGTTCATCCTGAGCATATGACGCGGACCGATCAGCGCAAGCCTCCCCAGTCGACAGACGCGATGACGACGCTCGACCTGGGACGGGCACGCCGCAGCGTCGTCGAGGCCGCCCTGCTCGCGGCACCGACGCCGAAGCCGGGCGCAGCGGGTGTGATGACCGTCGTTCGCGGGCTTGGGCGACTGCAGATCGACCCGACTCGAACGGTCGAGAAGACGCACCTGCTGGTGCTCTGGAGCCGGCTCGGCGCGTACGACCGGGGAGAGCTGGACAGCCTGCTCTGGACGGACCGCTCGCTGTTCGAGTATCGCGCGTTCGTGTGGCCCATCGAGTCGTTGCCTGAGGCGCGCTTCCTGATGCAGCGGTTCCCGTCGGGGCATGGGGCCTGGCAGCGACGGGTGGGCGACTGGTTGGCGGCCAACGGGCCCGCCTCACGGCGCGTCCTGGCACGACTGGGCGCCGAGGGTCCGCTGCCGTCACGCGCGTTCGCGGACGAGGGTCCACGGCTGACCCATTGGCCGTCGGGCGGTTGGACCGACGGTCGGAACGTGACCCAGCTCTTCGAGTTCCTTCACGGCCGTGGTGACGTGATGGTCGCCGGCCGCCAGGGCAATCAACGCATCTGGGGCCTGCCGGACCAAGCCCTTCCCGCCGATGCGCCCACAGAACCGCTGACGCCCGAGGCGTTCGTCGAGCATCGGGTGCTGGCTGCGGTGGGGCGGCTGGGCGTTGCCACGCAGAACGAGATCATCGAGCGGGTGCCCTACACGGAGCGCTCCACCACCCTTTCCGTCATCGCTCGGCTGGCCGAGGACGGCCGGATCGAACGGGTGGATGTCGAGCGAGAGCGGAGCTTCATGGTCGCGAGCGCCTTCGCCGATGTAGCGCACGGAGCCGCTCGCAGCGGGACAACGCTTCTCTCGCCATTCGATCCGATGGTCAAGGACCGCGACCGCACCGAGCGGATCTTCGGCTTCCGATATCGGCTGGAGATGTACGTGCCCAAGGCCGAACGGAAGTTCGGGCACTTCGTGCTGCCCATCCTGCACGGGCACCAGCTCATCGGCCGGATCGACCCGCTGATGGACCGCCGCGCCGGTGTGCTGCGTATCAACGCCGTTCATGCAGAGCCCGATGCTCCGGTGGAAGCTGGCGCCGCGGTCGGCCGCGCCATCCGCGATCTTGCTGGCTGGCTCGGCGCCCGTGAGGTCGCGATGGGCGAGGTCGCGCCCGTCTGGAAGCGGGCGCTCGGCGGTTGATGGCCGCTGCCTGGCCGCGGTGGAGAGGCGGTTCGGGGCGAAGTGGCCCGAACCGCCTGTAGGGAGTGCTGGGGCTGGCATCGAAGCGCCGGCCCCGGAGATGCGAACCGGTGGAGGCCGCTCAGAAAGAGACCCTCACTGACCGGCCAACGTGGCGCGCAGGGACAGGGCGGCATCACGAGCAGCAGGCATGTCACCGACATCGGCCGCCGCTCGCAGATCCGCGATAAGCGCATCGATGGCGCTCGCCAGGGCACCTGCAAGGGTGTGCCCGATGCGGTCTCCGAACGTCTCGAGTATCGCCGCATCGCCGCGGACAGCGGCAGCGTCAGCGGCCGTCGTGTCGACCAGCACCTGGCGAGCCCAAAGGTCCATGCGTTCGAGGTCCACCTCAGCCGACGGTCGGTAGCGCAGCTGGACGTCCAGACTGGCGTGGGCCACATCCAGGGCCGCTTGGCACGCGCGCGCTGCGTCGCGCCCATCGATGGCCGCCGCCAAGGCATCGAGAGCCGCATCCATCTGTGCCTCCAGGAGTGGCGGCACGCCACTCGGTCGATAGGCCTGCCACGACCCTGTCGCTGAGACAGCGGTGGCCGACACATCAGCCCAGGGCGCTGATCCGATCGCCTCGAAGATGTCGGCCATCGCGCCCGTCATCATCGTCAGGTCGGCTGGCGCAGGCTCCGCGAGAGCGTCGGTGGGCGCCGCGAGCGCCAGGTCGACGAGCTCGCCCTCTGATTCGACCACGGCCTGGAACTCGCCATAGCCCGGCGCGAAGGTCTTGCCTTCGATGACGCCGTCCATCAGCAGCTCCTGGATGACGATGGCGCCCTCGACCGGGCCGCGCGGTCCATCGACCGTCTGGTCGGTGGCAAGCACGGTGACCTCCTCGAAGACCAGGCCCGGGATGTTCTCCGGTCGATAGACGTCGCCGACCTGCGGATCGGCGGGCATGATCATGCCCGGCGGACCGTCCCGGCCGGCCAGCCAGGTGCCGTCGGTGTTGTCGATGACACCACGCTTGTAGTTGAAGACATCCTCGCCGAAGTACCAGACCGCACCGTCGTCAGCCTGGGCGAAGAAGTCGCGCGCTACCTCCAGCAGGCGCCCGTCCTGGTAGGCGACGAACTGCGAGACGACCGTCTCGACCGACTGTCCGTCCCACTCGATGGCTTTCGTCTCGGGCAGCAGGGTGATCTCGAAGCGGAGCCTGGCCCCCGCCTCGGTGCCCAGTTGGATGACCTGCCTGAGCTCACTTATCGGGAAGCGCGGGTTGGTGATGGTGGTCGGGTCGCCGAACGTCGGCCGGACCAGGTCGACCCGCGCGCTATCAGGCGCCGTGGGGAGCGCGCCGGTCGTGGCACTCGGCGCTGGCGTGCTGTCCGGCGCTGAGCGGTAGCGATGGGGCTGGCTGTGGGCGCGCCGGAGGTGGCCGCAGGTGTCGTGCCGGCCGCGGCGGCTGATGCTCTGGTCGTCGGACCAGTGTCCGTCGGCGCGGTCGTGGGAGCTGCGCCTGCTCCGCGGCAGGCGACGGCGATGATCGCCACGACCGGGACGAGCGCGAGTGTGACTGCCTTGGTCCGAGTCATCGATCCTCTCCTTCTC
>JACCYW010000049.1 GCA_013696275.1 Chloroflexota bacterium
GCCGGCTAAGCGATGTCACCCGCGGCTACCTCAGTGTCACGGCTGCCATAGCGGGCCTGCTCGGGCTCCTGGCGTTGCTCACCGACACGGGCCTGCCGGCCCCGGAAGCACTGGCCATATCGGTCGCCTCGTCGTCGATCGACCTGGCGCGACGCCTGGCGGAGGCGGTCTTCCTGGTGGCAGCATTCGCTTCCGTCGTTGCCATCCGCCGCTCGGCGTCCGGACGACCAGGTATCGCCGGCTGGACCGCGCTGGCCGCTGGCATCGTTACGTTCGCGTTGGCCGCTGTCGGCTGGGCCGGCCCCACGCTGCCGGCCGTGCCGCTGGTCCTCCAGTACCTGGCCCTGGCTGCTGCGTCGGGCGGGGCGCTCGGGGCGCTGATACTGGGCCATTGGTACCTGGTCACGCCGCGCCTCTCAGAGCGTCCGCTGGTCATCGCCAGTCGTGCACTGGCCGCTGTCATCGGCCTCCAGGTGGCCCTCTTCCTCGTATGGGGCGCGTTCGGCACTGGAGCCGAGGCGGGAGAGCCGCCCTTCGCCCTGCTCACCGGCAGCGCCGCCCTGTTCGTGTGGTTGCGGCTCATCGTCAGCCTGGCTGGACCTGCGGTCCTCTCGGTCATGGCCGTCCGGACGGCCCGCTCGAGGTCGATGGAGTCGGCCACCGGGCTGCTGTATATCGACTTGGCGGCAGTGGTCTCGGGCACTGTGGTGGCCGCCGGTCTGGCCTACAGCTCGGGCTCGTTGATCTGACCGTGGTCATCAGGGTCAAGCTCTTTGCGATGCTTCGTCAGCAGGCTGGCTGGCGAGAACGCTCGCTGCACGTGTCCGAGGGATCGACCGCCGCCGACGCATGGCGCCTGCTGACCGACGAGTTCCCGGTCCTGCTGGGTGCCACCGCCAGCGTCCGGTTCGCCCTCAACGGTGCCTACGGCGGGCCGGCCGACCGACTGCACGAGGGCGATGAGCTGGCCGTCATCCCACCGGTGGCCGGAGGCGCCCAGGGCCTGCGCTGGCTCGCCATCAGCCCCGACCCACTGGACGCTCGATTGCTGGCCGACCTCCGCGCGAAGGTGCCCACCTCGGCTGATGGAGCGCTGGTGCTCTTCGTGGGCCAGACGCGCGACTCTCCGGGCACTCACGCGCCGGGCCAGGAGGAAGCCGCCAGGGATGTCCATGGGCAGGCGGTGGAGGCGCTCGATTACGAGGCATTCGATGAGATGGCGCTGACGATACTGGATGCCATCGCCAGCGAGATCGAGCAGCGTTTCGGGGTCACGCGACTGGCCATCATCCACCGGACCGGCCGTGTCGCGATGGGCGAGGCCAGCGTCGTCATCTGTGCCGCAGCGCCACATCGAGCGGCCGCCTTCGAGGCGGCCCGGTATGCCATCGAGGAGCTCAAGGCGCGCGCGCCCATCTGGAAATCGGAGCTCTTCGCGGACGGCAGCGTATGGCTCGGTGCACCGGCTCGCACGGGGCCGCCGGCGGAGGAGGCAGCGACATGAGGGTGTACCTGTCTGTCGACATGGAGGGTATCGCCGGCATCAGCCACATGAGACCGACCGCCCGCGAGGACAGCGCCTACGAGATGGCGGTGGAGTTGATGGAAGGTGAGACGAATGCGGCCATCGAGGGGGCATGCTCCGGCGGCGCAGACCTGGTCGTGGTCAACGACAGCCATGGTTCGATGTACAACCTACGACCAGAGAAGGTCGACCGGCGCGCCCGGCTGGTCCAGGGTCGCAAGCCGCTGAGCATGGTCGAGGCGGCCGTCGACGGGCGGTTCGATGTCGCGCTATTCGTGGGCTACCACAGTCGCGCCGGACATCCGCGCGGCACGATCTCGCACACTTATAGCGGCGCGCCGACGCTGACCACTCTTGGCGGCAAGCCGGTCGGCGAGTACGGCATCAACGGCATGTACCTCGGCGTGCTCGGCGTGCCGGTCGGTCTCGTCACCGGCGACGACGCACTGGCCGAGGAGGTGGCCGATTGGCTGCCCTGGGCAGAGCGGGTCGTAGTGAAGCGAAGCGTCAGTCAACAGGCGGCCGATTCCGTGCATCCAGCCGAGGCTCGCAGGCTGGTGGAGGATGGTGCCCGCGATGCCGTCCAGAAGGCCGGCGTTGACTCGAACGACCTGCAGCCGCTGGTGCTGGAACCGCCCATCGTCGTTGGCATCGAGTTCGCGCATGCTGGCCAGGCCGATTTCGCAGCCATCATCCCTGGCTTCGTGCGCACGGGCGATCGTGCCGTTCGGTACGAGGCCGCTGATGGGATCGAGGCTTACCGTGCCTTCGTCAGCGCGGTGCGCATGGCTCCGACGGCCGACACCTGAACAGCAGCGGCTGAGCGGCTATTGCATCTCATAGCGTCCGATATCTGGAGCGGAGCCTCGATAGCCATCGCTCCAGACCGGTACGATGGCCCCGCGGTCTATCCCGGCCGAGCCCGGCATGAGCGTGTAATCACGCGCGGCGGCATCGTAGAAGGCAGGAGCCGAGTTCACGCCATGCGCCTGCTTGCCCGTCCAGGCAGTCAGTTGGGCGGTGGTCATCGCGTTGCCGTAGCCATCGACAGAGGCGATGACGCGACCCGGATTGTGGTCCAAGTTGTAGTCGATGACCATCGTGTCGAGGGGTATCCCACGTCCGAGCCCGTAGATCTTGCCCTCATCCATCACGTTCAGGTTGTTGATTATCCGCAGCCCATCGATCTTGCCGCTGAAAGAGGTCGAATTGGTGTTGATGTCGTAGATCCAATGGTCGAGCTCGATGAAGGTGTTCTGAGTCACCAGCATGTCCTTGGCACAGCGCAGCACCAGGCCCACGGTCCGGGTGGCATCGTTGCCATCCCAGGCCACGTTGCGGGCGAAGACGTTGTTGGTGCAGTCCATGATGCCGTCCGTCCCGGTCTCCAGGACGTTGTGGCTGTCCCAGACCGTGTTGTCGGCGATGGTCACATTGCTGGCGGCATAGATCTCGAATGCGCCGCCATCCAGGCCGTAGTCATAGCTCGCGGCCCGGTTGTTCCAGAGCCGGTTGCCTTGGGCCAGAGCCGCCCCGGTGGACTTGACGAAGCCTATCCCCTGAGCACCGGTGTCGTCGTTGCCGCCCACCGTATTGACCATCATGCGGTCCTGGTCGTGGACGAGATTGTCGAGCACCGCCGTGCCTTCGCCCGCGTAGCGGACGTCGACACCCTGGCCGTTGCCGTAGATGTCGTTCGCCTGGATCGTCACGTAGGTCGACTGGTAGGAGCGGATGCCATAGGCGCTGTTGTCGTGTAGCACACTCTCGCGGACTACCACGCGCGTGGAGTTGTTGACCAGGACGCCGCCGCCGTTCTGCCGCTCGGCATAGCCGCCTGTCACCTCGAGGCGGCGGAGCTGGACATCATGTACGAAGCCAACATCGACCACGAACGGGATGACGTTGCGGCCGTCGATGATGGGTCGTGCAGCGTCGCCTGGATAGCCGGCCAGGATGATCGGGTTGGTGACCGAGCCTGACCGACGTAGCGAGAACGGTTCGTACGTTCCTGCCCGGATATAGATCAGGTCGCCCGGGAGGGCGCTGCTGGCAGCCTTCCCGATGGTGCGCCAGGGAGCGGACAGCGTGCCGGGACCGGCGTCGTTGCCCGTCGTGGCTACGTAGAGCGTGCGCAGGACGGCCGGAGGTGGCGTCGGCGTCGGGCTCGGAGTCGGCGTCGGTGTCGGCGTCGGGCTCGGAGTC
>JACCYW010000076.1 GCA_013696275.1 Chloroflexota bacterium
ATCCTCCATCTCGGCGACCGTGCACAGATCGCGCAGATAGCGGAGTGCCTCCTCCTCGTCGCGCAGGCTGAGCAGGCCGCGGGCCAGCTCGCGCGTCGCCTGCGACATCCAGGGATCCTCGGCGAGCACCGCTGGGGGTGCAGCGGTCACCTCTGCGTCCTGCTTCATCACACTAGTTAACTAAAGTAGTGAAGCGCCGTCAAGAGGGTCCCGGGCGGCCCCGGCGCGCCCGGATATCCACGAAACCGGGTCAACCTCAGTTTGGCGCCCACTGCAAGGTGCGTGAAACGCCTGGCGCATCCCAGCGGTGTAGGGTTGGCGAGACCTCCGATCGGGATGGCGTCCAGCCATGAACCATCGGTCGGGTTCGCACAGCGGATCGGCGGTGGCCGGTGCCCAGACCCCCCATCCACCCGGCGACCCGCGGATGGAGGACGCGCCATGGACTGGCTCGAGGACTTCTTCCCGTTCCTGCACGGATTCGATGCCGGGAGCGGTGCGCTGGAAATGGCACTCGTCCTCCTCGTCGTCGTCACCCTCGCCGCCATCGCGGCGGTCGCGATGCGGCGCACCAGGACGGGCGCGACCGAGCGTGAGGACGCCGTGGTTGGGCGCGACGGACGCGACCGCCGCGGTCGACCCGGGACGACCCGATGACCGCGCGGCGTCGAGCGAGCGGCTGGATATGGGCCCTCTGGTTGCTGCTCCTTGCGTTCCTCTGGTGGCTGGCCGGTTTCCTCCAACTCCGCAAGTTCCTCCGGTTTGAGGGACGCGGCGACGATGCCGGCCCCTCCCAGCAGGGCGCGCGTGAGCCCGATTGCCTGCCGATCCCGACCGACGTCTATCGTCGCCCGGACCCGATGATCTACAGCCAGACCTACCTGATGAGCCAGGGGCTGTCCGTTACCTGGGACAACCCGGACATCCATCTCGAGCTCGGTGGCGTGCCGGTCGGCCCATCGGACCTCGTCGTCAACACCGAGTACGACATCGTCGCCCGGATCTGGAACGGCTCAAACAACGCGCCTGCGGTGAACCTGCCCGTTCGCTTCTCCTACCTGGACTTCGGGATCGGGACCGCGAACGTCCCGATCGGCTTCGACAAGGTCGACCTGCCGGTCAACGGGGCCGTCGGCCACCCGGCGATCGCGCACCGCAAATGGAAGACGCCGAAGACCGCCGGCCACTACTGCATCCAGGTCGAGCCTGTCTGGCCGGACGACGCGAACCCGGCCAACAATCTCGGCCAGGAGAACACGAACGTCAAGGCCCTCAACTCGCCCCACGCCGCGTTCACGTTCCCGGTACGGAACGACGGGCGGCTCGAACGGACTCTGGCGCTCGAAATCGACGGCTACACGGTCCACGATCCCGGATCCTGCGAGGACCCGAGACCCGCGGCAACGGCGGCGATGAACGACGACGAGAAGGAGCAGCACCGCCAGGCCGCCGTGGTCCGCCACGGCCGCGGGCGCCACCCGCTCCCGGATGGCTGGCGGGTGACCGTCGACCCGCCCGAGCTCCGCATCGAACCGGGCAAGTCGGGTGACGTCACGGTCGACGTAACCGCCCCGGACGGCTTCCTCGGACGCCAGGGGATCAACGTCAATGCCTTCGCCGGCGACCGACTCGTCGGTGGCGTGACCCTCTACGTCGACGGGTCAGGGAGCTGAGGAGGACGACATGCCCGAATACACGACCTGCGTTCTCCCGGCCGACTACAAGGACCCGCCGCTCCCAGCCGAGGGTTCGGCGGGGGCGACGGCGGAGGCGATCTTCACCACCCTCAACTTGCTCTCGGACACGTGCGACTACATGCTGCATGGCAAGCTCGTGTGCCTCGATGGGGACCAATGCGCGATCGGCCACGTCGCCGGGTTCGAAACCGTCGACGACAAGAAGTTCCCCGACACCATCGACAACGACTTCTCGATCAATCTCCTGCTCAGCACCTGGGACCTGGAGTTCTTCAGCTATCACAGGAAGGATGAGAGCTACAACCTCGTCGCCAATGACACCCGGCCCGGCAGCCAGGGGCACCTGATCAAAGAACAGCCGGGGATGCCGATGCCGCGCGAGTCGAACGCCGATTCGTGGGACCTCAAGGACCCAGCGACCGGCACTCCGATCAAGCATTCGCCTCGCTACGCCGGCACCTGGGTGACGTTCCCGGACAAGACCCACATCACCTACAACCCGTTCCTTGGAAGCCGCGGCATCGCGTATGACGTCCCCGTCCTCCATTGCGAGGTCGAGGGCGAGCGGGCGCGCCTCGTCTGCGAGGTGCTCGACGCGCTCAGTCACCCGCTGCCCGGGATGAAGAGCTTTTGCAAGAAGAACTGGTTCACCAAGCTCCTCTGCAAGGTGGTCCAGTGGCTTCTGACCCCGGTGATCGCGCCCGCCCTCGCCGCCGCCTGGGTAGCCGGCTCGAATGACAACCGCGACTACCAGGGCGCGGGCAGCCTCACCCGCGGCGATTTCGTCGCCATCAGCGGGCGCTGGGTCTACGACGCCGGCCACGACGGTCAGAACGAACTCCACCCGGTCAAGACGATCCAGAAGCTGCCGGAGGACAGCGCCGTCGACCCGGCCGACTTCGATCGCTGGTGCCACCGCATCGGGGAGGCGCCCACCTCACAGACCGGCACCCACGCCGATGGCCTGACGCCCGACCAGCAGAAGGTGGAGGACGAGCAGAAGCAGCCGTGGTCGCGCTGGGTCTTCCACCCCGTCGTCGACGGTTGCACGAGGCCGGAGGAGACGCCGGCGGCGCCGGTGATCAGGTAGGCGATCGCCCGGCGCTTGGCCGTCGTTCTCGCTGCGGCGTCGCCGAGCTTGCGCCCTCGGAGGATCAGGACAGCAAGGGTTCAGAGTTCCCGCGCCCCGGTATGACGAGTGCTAACGCGTCACGTCAACCTGCTAGCGGGTCAGGCCGCCGAAGCTAGCGGAAACAGCGCCGCCGGAGACCTTCCTGACGTACTGATGGACAGAGATGAGGCCATCGTCAGTGCTCACGGGTCGTCAATCGGTGCTCAGCGGTCGCCCGATGCTGGCCCGCCAGTCACCTTCCTGCACGAACCTCAGGAACGCCTCATCGAGCGGGCCCATCCGCTTGTCGCGAGCGTGGACCAGGTGCCATCGGCGACGCAGCGGGAAGCCGCTGACCGGAAGTTCCACCACGTGGCCCAGGGTGAGTTCCAACCCAGCCGCGTAGCGCGACAGGACGGAAACTCCCAGTTCCTGTGCCACGGCCCGCTTGATCGCTCCGTTGCTGGCCAGCTCCATGAACGGCCTGAGCGACAGACCGGCCTCACGGACCGCCTCCTCCACCGTCTCGCGTGTCCCTGACCCGATCTCGCGGCCGATGAACGGCTCACGAAGCAACTGCGCCAGGGTCACGCTCGAAGCCCTGGCCAGGCGATGTCCACGGGCGGCGATGGCGATGAGCTCATTGGGCAGGAACGGTCGGACCACGAGCGGGACTGGTGGGTCCTCCCAGAGCCGACCGGTTACTGCGAAGTCGACGTCATTGGCCATCAGTCGGTCGTAAAGGTGCTTGCGATTGCCGACATCCAACCGGACCTGGGTGCCGGGATGCTCTCTCCGAAAGCCACCAAGAAGGTCAGGCAACACGTAGATGCCGACGGTCGTGTCACCGGCCAGGGTCAGGCTGCCGCTGCGCAGACCGCGCAGCTCGTCCAGCGCGCTGCCAGCGGCATCGAATGCCGCCAGGATCGTCTTGCCATGGTCGTACAGCAGACGGCCGGCCTGTGTGAGCCTCACACGGCGCCCGATGATCTCGATGAGCGGAAGGCCCAGGGCATCGGACAGGGACTTGAGCTGATGAGAAATGGCTGGCTGACTCAGCCCCAGGGCATCGGCTGCGCGCGTGAACCCATCGTTGTCGGCCACTGCCGTCAAGAGCCGCAGCTGATGCACCGTGACCCGTCCAGCCAAGCCGTCCATGCACCAACCTTATCGATAGAACAAGAAACATGCATTCGACAGCATCCCACCGGCAAGTTATGGTGCGGCGATGACCGAACCGATGGATGCCGCCGAACGCTACAAGGCGGGCGTGCTCAAGTACGCCCAGATGGGGTACTGGGATCCCGACTACGAGCCCAAGGACACGGATGTGCTGGCTCTCTTCCGCATCACGCCACAGGAAGGGGTCGACCCGCAAGAGGCTGCGGCAGCAGTGGCGGGCGAGTCATCGACGGCCACCTGGACGGTGGTCTGGACCGATCGCCTGACCGCTGCCGAGGTGTACCGGGCCAAGGCCTACCGCGTCGAGCCGGTCCCCTCCTCGACCAACGAATACTTCGCCTACATCGCCTACGACCTGGATCTGTTCGAGCCAGGCTCGATCGCCAATCTCACGGCGTCGATCATCGGCAACGTCTTCGGCTTCAAGCCGCTCAAGGCGCTGAGACTCGAGGACATGCGTTTCCCGGTCGCCTACGTCAAGACCTTCGATGGCCCGCCTACCGGCATCGTGGTCGAGCGTGAACGCCTCGATAAGTTCGGCCGGCCCCTGCTCGGCGCGACGACGAAGCCGAAGCTCGGGCTGTCGGGCCGCAACTACGGCCGCGTGGTCTACGAAGCGCTGAAGGGCGGACTCGACTTCACCAAGGATGACGAGAACATCAACTCCCAGCCGTTCATGCACTGGCGCGACCGATTCCTCTTCGTAATGGAGGCGGTCAATCGCGCGTCGGCGGCGACCGGCGAGGTGAAGGGGCACTACCTGAACGTGACCGCCGCAACGATGGAGGACATGTATGAGCGGGCCGAGTTCGCGAAGGAGCTCGGCAGCGTGGTCGTGATGATCGACCTGGTCATCGGATACACGGCGATCCAGTCGATGTCGAAGTGGAGCCGTCGCAACGACATGATCCTGCACCTGCACCGCGCCGGGAACTCGACCTACTCGCGCCAGAAGAACCACGGCATGAACTTCCGGGTCATCTGCAAGTGGATGC
>JACCYW010000095.1 GCA_013696275.1 Chloroflexota bacterium
GCATCCACGACACGCACGCTCAGCGATACCGTCTGGGGCAGCCGCCGGATGTGGAAGAGAGAGGAGGTCAGTCCCAGACGAGCTTCGGCTCGGCCGTCACCGCCGATGAGCAGGAGGCTCGCGACCGTCTCGTTGCCGGCTCCGTCGATCGCTCGCAGAGTGAGTCGATTGGGGCCTACGGCCAGTTCCACCATCGCCTCGAACGAGCCGTCCTGGGCGACCGTCGCTGGCACCGTCACCGGACTGACTTGACCGCGCGTGATGCCGGTCACCGTGACCGCCGCTGCCGGCTCGGAGACACCACGGACGATGACGGAGGATGCGTTGACCACAGAGCCAGCGGCTGGTTCGCCGATGGCGAGCTCGGGCGGCGCATCGTCACGGTCGACCACGATGTCTGCCGATCGAGCGCTCTCGCCCTTCGCGCTGATGACGGTCGCAGCGATGATGTTCCGGCCCCGCTTCAAGGGCACGTCGCGTAACTCCACCGCCGAGTCACCCTGAACGCGGGCCTCGGCGATGACCCTTTCGGCGCGGTAAAGACGGACCGAAGCGCGGCCTTCGGGATCCTCGATCAGCTCCACGGTAAGCGTGACGCTGGACCCACGGGTGACCGCCGATCGTGGTCCGACGATGCTAGGAGCCGTGCCCATCGCCGGGCTGGCTGGGTCGCTTGCGAGGTCCGGGCTGTGCGGATCGACCAGGCCAGAGCCGGCTGGACTCCCAGGGCCGGCTGGACCTGTCTGGCTTGGTGAGTCATCCGTGCGCGAGCCTGGGTCAAGGGCGCCCGACCCGGCGAGGGCGATGGTGCCGGTGACCGCCAGGAGGCCGATGGCGGCACCCAGTCGGCGAGACAAGGGCACTCCGTGCGCCGACCCCTTCCTGCCTGGCGCTGAGCCGTCAGTCCGTCGTCCGGCAAGCCGGCGGGTCGCTTGTCCAGCGGGTGGCACCCGCCGGGGGCGGCGCGCGGAGCGCGGATCGGCCATGCACGCCGATCCTATCAGCGACGGCCCGTAGGCGGTGTAGGCTAGGCACAGCCGTTCGTGACTCGGCACGGCCACCCAGGAGCCCGGTATGGGGAGGTCCCTTGGAGGCGTCGTCAAGAAAGCCTGCCAGCGCGCACTCTACGCACACGCTCGGCGGCCGGCTTGGTCCGCCCGCACCACCGCGCGGACCCATCGCTCGCGTCATCGCACCGCTCACCAGGAGCGCCGCGCTCTCCGCGCAGCTGGCCGCTATGCAGCCGCGCGCCGATTTCGGTCTGCCCAGCCTGCGCCGCAACGTCTGCCCGCACTTCTACATGACCGGGCCGCGCGGCGCCATCCCCATCGCCGCACCGCATCTGGTCAAGGCCTACATGCGCCAGGATTCGACGACCTCGCGCTGTCAGGTGCGCGGCGGGGTGCATCTCGACAATGGCTACGTGTCCGACATCTGCTTGTCGTCCCGGTTCAACCAGTGCGTCTTCTACGAGGACGATCTGACCAGTCGCTGATCCGGACATGACCGCCGCCGCCGCCGCTGGGCCCGATGTCGAGCGCTACCAGCGCGCCGTGGCTGCGCTCGCAGAACGTGGGCGCTTCGGTACTCGACTGGGCCTCGGTCGGACGCGTGCGTTGCTGCGCCAGCTCGGCGAGCCCCAGTCGGGCGTGCGCGGCGTGCTGGTGGCTGGCACTAACGGCAAGGGCAGCGTCCAGGCTCTCATCGCCGCGATGCTCGGGGCGGCCGGGCTACGCACCGGTCAGACACCCAAGCCGCACCTGCTCAGCTACCGCGAGCGGATCATGGTCGATGGCCGACCCATCGGCGGCGCGGACTTCGCCGACCTGCTCGAGCGGGTCACGGAGGCGGCCGGTCGGCTGCCGGCGGGCCTGGGTCCGGCGACCGAGTTCGAGCTCGTCACGGCGGCCGCCTTCGACTGGTTCGCCCGTCGCGACGTCCAGGTCGCCGTGGTCGAGGTCGGGTTGGGTGGGCGGCTCGACGCCACGAACGCATGGGACGGTGGGGTGGCCGTCATCACCACGGTCGCCCTCGATCACACCGAGCTGCTGGGACCGACCCTCACCCATGTCGCTCGTGAGAAGGCGGCCATCATCAAGCGTGGCGACATCGCCGTATCCGGTGTCATCGGTGAGGGCCGGCTGCCCATCGTCCGGCGCGCCCGACGGTTGGGAGTGCCGCTACGCGAGGTCAAGCCCTTGGCCATCGAGGACATGGGGCGCACCGGCATGGTCATGCACCACCCCTGCCTGGGTCGCCTCCGGGTGGGGCTGCTGGGGCGTCATCAGGCGGGCAACGTCGCAGTCGCCATCGCTGCGGTCACGGCGCTTGGCGAGGCGGGCATCGCGAGCGTATCGGCGGCCATGATGTGCCGCGGCCTGGCCAGCGCCCGCTGGCCGGGCCGGCTGGAGCTGCTGACCATCGATGCCCACGGGCACGCCCGTCCGGCGACCGCCGAGCAGACGATCGGCCAGACCGACATCCTGCTGGACGGGGCGCACAATCCCGAGGGTGCCCAGGCATTGGCTCGCGCACTCGGTGAGTCACGACCGATGCTGTCGGGGGGCGGAAGGCCGGTCTTCCTGACCGGCGTGCTGGCCGACAAGGACGTGCCCGGGATGGTAGGCGCGATGATGGGCGCTGTGACGGCATCGGATGCGCTCGTCCTGACGACTACCGTACCTGGCACATCGCGCGCGCTGGATGCGCGAGAGCTGGCCGCGCGCTGGTCGGACGGGCTTGCCGACGCGCGCCAGGGGAGCGCCGCGCGAGCCAGCCGCGCGCCAGTGGCGATATCTGATGTCGACGACGCGCTCGGGCGGGCCATCGCCGAGGCACGCTCTGGTGATGGTCCTGTCGTCGTCTTCGGATCGCTCGGTCTGGTCGGTCACGTGCGTGGCCGCCTGATGG
>JACCYW010000144.1 GCA_013696275.1 Chloroflexota bacterium
CTCGGTGTCACCGCCGCAGTCGTTTCGACCATCGCCCCGATCGTCAGCCGGCGGGCACCTACCGCCGAGTCAGGCAGCCACAAGATGCGGACCGCGACGAGAGCATGAGCCGTCGCTACGCACGCCGCCACAGCGAGCGATCCCGCTCAGCCCGCGTGCCACCACGCGCCGAGGCGCACCAGCCAGAGGTCGTCCAGCCTCCTGCCATTGGGGACACCTCGACCATCACGCCCATCGAAGTGCTCGAGCCGGAGGCATCCAGGCCGTCCGAGACGTCCCGATCGGTCACTGACCTGGCTGCGCCACTACCGTCGATGGATGCCCATCACGCGCCAGGGACCACCGCGGGCGCGGCCGCTCGGGTCGCCGACCCCGTGCACCTGGGCTGCACGGCCGCCCAACTGCGGCGTTTCATCAAGTCCCGCCCGTACGTCCCGATGCATGAGCTACGCCGCCGCTTCGAGCTGAACGGATCGGCCGACGAGGTGTCGCCCATCGAGACCCGGGAGGGCCTTGTCTACCTGGGTCTGCCGTACCGCGAGTCGACCCTCGTCGAGGAGCTGGTCCGTATGGGCGACGTGGGCCTGGAACTCTGTCGTGACCCGCAGGTGCCGATGGTCGTCGGCGTGTTTGCCATGAGGCCCATCACCCGCCCGTAGGATGTGGCGGTCGGCGCCTGGAGCTTTGGCGACCCGGCACCAAAGTTGCTGGCCGGCGCCGAAGCACCAGCACCACTCGCAGGGATGCGCCTGGAGGCCCTGGCCCTACCTTTTCCTTGGACCGCGGACCCCGATCGACCTGGCCGGTTCGTCTTCGCTGCCCCGCACCAGCGATATCGGTGCGTATGGCCCTCGGCCAGTGCCTAGCCCGCTGCGTGGACCGATGCCGTCCGTCCGAGTGGCCTCGCACCCGTAGTACTGGTATGGAGTCGGTCGTCGCCGTCGGATCCTGCGATCGGCGAACCCGTTGGCTTGATGCGTGCTGGCCGGGGCTGGTCTTGGTGGCCTGACACCAGCAGTACTGGTATGGAGTCGCGGCGCACGCGCCCGTAGCGCCGAATGGCGATGTATACTCCCAGGGAGTATGCAAGATAGAGTGCCCGCGACCCAGTCCCGACCTGCTCCCATCGAGATGGTGCTGCCTGTGGAGGGCATGACCTGCGCCTCGTGCGTCAACCGGATCGAGCGGTTCCTGCGCCAGACCGACGGCGTCGTGGAGGCCAGCGTCAACCTGGCCACGGAGCGCGCGACCGTCCGATTCGACCCGACCACGGCCGGTCGTGCCGAGCTGGTCGGGGCCATCGAGGCCGCTGGCTACGATGTCCGGGCTCAGCCTCAGCCAGGCGACTCAGTGGACCGCGCCGACGCTCTGCAGTCGGAGCTCGATGAGGACGAGGCGAGGAGAGCCGTCGAGCTGCGCGACCTGGGCATCCGAGCGCTGGTCTCGGTGGCGGTCGCCCTGGGCATCATGACGCTGATGTTCTGGCCGGGCCGGCCGTTCGGCACGGAGGACGTGAACAAGCTGGTCCTCCTTCCGGCGACCTTCATCCAAGCCTGGGCCGGCCAGCGTTTCTACCGCTCGGCCTGGCGTGCCCTTCGACACCGGAGCGCGACGATGGACACATTGGTCGCCATCGGCACCACTGCAGCCTGGGGCTACAGCGCCTTCGCCACGCTCTGGCCGCAGTCGCTCCAGGGCGTCGACGCACATGCGACCTATTTCGACACATCCACACTCATCATCGGTTTCATCCTCGCCGGACGCTGGCTCGAGCTCCGGGCGCGCACCCAGGCGGCGGGCGCGGTGCGCAGCCTCCTTGGCCTCCAGGCCCGCACAGCTCGGGTCGTCCGAGGGGCCGCGGAGATCGACCTACCCATCGAACAGGTCCAGGCGGGCGACCTGCTGCGGGTCCGTCCGGGCGAGCGTGTCCCGGTCGATGGCATCGTCACGGAGGGCCGCTCCAGCATCGACGAGTCGATGCTCACGGGTGAGTCGGTGCCGGTCGAGAAGGGTGTCGGCGCGGAGGTCATCGGGGCCACCGTCAACATGACCGGCAGCTTCCTGTTCCGTGCCACGCGGGTCGGTCGCGAGACGGTCCTGGCCAACATCGTCCGGCTGGTCCGCCACGCACAGGGCTCCAAGGCGCCCATCCAGCGCCTGGCCGACGTGGTCTCGGGCTATTTCGTGCAGGTCGTGCTCGTGGTCGCGGCCATGACCTTTGCCATCTGGCTGGCCTTCGGTCCGGAGCCGCGGCTCACCTTCGGGCTGGTCAGTGCCATCGCCGTCCTGATCATCGCCTGTCCCTGCGCCATGGGCCTGGCCACCCCGACCGCCATCATGGCCGGCACCGGGCGCGGTGCGCAGGCCGGCATCCTCATCCGCGGTGGAGAGGCGCTGGAGATGGCCCACCGGATCAGGACCGTGGTGTTCGACAAGACAGGGACGCTGACCCTTGGCAAGCCGACCGTGGCGACCGTCATGGCCGCCGAAGGCTTCGATGAAGGGACCGTGCTGGGCGTGGCTGCCTCGCTCGAGCGGGGCTCGGAACATCCGCTGGCAGCGGCAGTGGCTGCCGAAGCTGCAGCACGTGGCGTCGCCATCGAGCGTGTGGAAGACTTCCAGGCCATCGCCGGTCAGGGCGTAATGGGCACCATCGATGGAGTGAGCGTGCTGGTCGGCAACGCGCGGCTCATGGAGCGTCACGGCGTGGCACTGGGCGACTTCGCACACAGGGCTGCCTCGCACGCTGAGCGCGCCGAGACGTCGCTCTTTGTCGCTCGCGACGGCGCCCTGGCTGGCCTGGTCACCGTCAGCGACCCGGTCCGTGCCGAGGCGGCTGAGGCGATCGCCGCCCTGGAGCTACGTGGCATCGAGACCTGGATGGTGACCGGCGATGCCCGGCTGGTGGCGCAGGCGGTCGCTGATCAGGTCGGCATCCGGCACGTGATGGCTGAGGTCCTGCCCGACGGCAAGCTCGATCGGATGGTCGAACTGCAGGCCGGCGGCCGACGAGTGGCGATGGTCGGTGATGGCATCAACGACGCACCAGCGCTGGCCCAGGCGGACCTGGGCATCGCCATCGGGACCGGCACGGACGTGGCCATCGAAGCGTCTGATGTGATGCTCCTGGGCGGCGACCTGCGCCTGGTCGTAGCGGCCATCGACCTGTCGCGCCGGACGATGAGCATCGTGCGCCAGAACCTCTTCTGGGCTTTCGCCTACAACGTCGTCCTCATCCCGGTCGCGATGGGCGTCCTCTTCCCGATCTTCGGCATCCTGCTGGATCCTGTGCTGGCGGCAGCCGCGATGGCATTGTCGTCGGTCACGGTAGTCGGTAACTCCCTTCGCCTGCGCCGCTTCGACCCGCGCTCGGGCAGCGGCCAGGACCGCGGACGCACCTCGCTGAGGAGGGTCGGCGCGCCCACTTGACCAGCGCTCAGGTCTGGCAGCCGCCTCCTCAGCCGGAAGTGGGACGCCATGCCGGCTCGCCGTCGGTCCCGTCGATGGGTTCTACCTCCATCGCCCGAAGGGCCTCGCGCAGCTCATCGGCACGGGCGTAGTCGGCCCTCTGCCTAGCCAGCGCGCGTTCGTGCAGTAGCGCCGCTGCACCGTCCGGCAATCTCCGCTGGTCGACTGGAGGTTCCCATACGCGGTGCAGGTCCAGGCCGAGGATCATATCGGCATCGAGCACCAGCCAGCGGCGTTCATCGTCAGTCAGACCCGCTCGCAACATCGCGCGCACCACTCCCAGTGCTTTCGGCATGTCCAGGTCATCGTCGACGGCGGAGACGAACCGGTCGTGAAGTGCTTGGCCCGCCGGGCTCAGGGCTGGCTCCCTGGTGTGGGCCCGATCACGCAGGTCGAAGGCGGCCGCGCCCTCGGATCCGTGTCCGCTGGCATGATCGACCAGTCCGACCGGCCGGTCGCTGGCAACCGATGCATGCAGCACGGCGGGGGCAGCCCAGGGCCCCTCCGACGGGGGAGGCGCCAGGCCTCGAAGCGCGGAGCGCAGGGAGGTCAGACCGGCCGCCGCGCTGGCCAGGGATGCATCGGAGTACTCCAGTCTGTGACGGTATCTGGCGGTGAGTGCCAGGTAGCGAAAAGCGAGCGGGTCGATGCCCCCCTCGACCACATCGGTCACGCGCTGGAGATTGCCGGCCGACTTGGCCATCTTGTGGCCATCCATCAACAGGAACTCGCCGTGCGCCCAGTGGCGAGCCGGGATGGTCCCCGTCGCGCCGAGCGATTGTGCTATCTCATCCTCGTGGTGTGGGAAGACGTTGTCCACGCCGCCGGTGTGCAGCTCGAACTCATCACCCAGGTACCGTCGCGACATGGCGGAACACTCGAGGTGCCAGCCGGGGAACCCCTCGCCCCAACGGTCGGTCGACCACTTGACGATGCGGCCCGCTTCCGCCCGCTTCCAGAGCGCGAAGTCGGCCGCATCACGCTTGCCAGCCTCGACCGCCGCCCGGTGGCCGGCCCGCAGCTCGAGCAGGGAGTTCCGCGACAACCGGCCGTACAGTGGGTCGCCCGAGACGTCGAAGTAGAGCGTGCCGTCCGGTGCCATGTAGGCCAGCCCGGCGTCCTGAAGCTGCTCCGCCAGCTCGACCATCTCGGCGATGTGTTCGGTCGCGCGCGGGAACCGATGGGCGGGCAGGATGGTGAGCAAGGCTTCATCGGCATGGAAAGCGGCTTCGTAGTAGTCGGCGATCTGGCTCGGCGAACGACCCTCGAGCTCGGCCTGGACGAGCATGCGGTCACCGCCCGTATCGAGTCGCTCGTCGCGCATGTGCCCCACGTCGGTGATGTTCTTGACATGGAGCACGGGGACACCGTGATAGAGGATCACCCGCCGGATCAGGTCAGCCAAGAGGAAGGTCCGCAGGTTCCCGACGTGCGCGTAGCGGTAGACGGTCGGCCCGCAGGTGTAGATGCGCACGGGTCCGCCAGGCTCGATCGGCGCCACCGGCTCGACCTGCCGGCTGAGCGTATTCCTGAGCTGCAGGGTCACGTCATGGGTGCCTCGACCCGACCGTAACACGGCCGCCGCGAGACCTTGGCATCATCGCTCCATGAGTCCCCGGAGATCACCGCCAGAGGGCAAGTTCCGCTATCGCCACCCCATCGAGGTCCGCTTCGCCGACACCGATGCCATGGGCCATGTGAACAACGCCACCTACCTGACCTACTTCGAGGCTGCCCGGGCGGGCTATTACGCGGCGCTGGCTGGCACGCCGTTCGGGCATGGCGAAACCGGTCGGCGGCACACCTTCCTACTGGCCGAGGCGAGGGTCGTCTATCGGGCGCCGGCATTCTTCGGCGAGCCGCTCGTCTGCGAGTGCCGAGCCGCATGGCTGTCGCGCTCGTCGTTCGGCCTGGAGTATCGCGTGGTCGCCGAGGGGTCGGTGGTGGCGCCACGACGGGTCATCGCCGACGGCGATACGGTGCAGGTCATGATCGATCACGCGACGGCACGCGTGGTCCGAATGCCGGCCGACCTTGCCCAGCTCATCGAGCGCTTCGAAGGCCGAAGCATCCCCGCGCAGTTGCCATCGCCCCTGGCGTGACACCGAGCGCCCCTGGCGTGACGCCGAGGTGAGCTGAGCACCGGCCATCAGTCGTCTCCGTCAGCGGCGGCCTCGGCGGCCTCGCCGGCTCCTCGCGGCCTCGTCCTGCCGCGTCGCGGCCCGAACAGACCGCCCATCCGGTGGCGAAGGGCGCTCCGGCATGTCAACCCCTGCCGTTGCCAGGCGGGCACGGTGAGTTCGAATCCGTTGGCCACCAACCAGTCCCCGGCGCGCGCTTCGATGAGCGCCACCTGCTGGCGGCTCAGCTCGCGCTGCCATTCCCCAGTCCGACCAGAGCGCACATGGCCGACGTGAAGCTGGCTGGCTGGATCGACCATCGAGCGCCCGACGTGCTGGAGCCGCCCCTCGGATGTGGCCTGCCTGATACGCTCGCGCTGGCGCTCGACGG
>JACCYW010000179.1 GCA_013696275.1 Chloroflexota bacterium
GCTCGATCTCGCCCTCTACCTCGTGGAACTTGCCACGCACGGTGGTGACCATCATGTGCTTGGCGGAGAACAGGATGTCTGTGTGGTTGGGATCGATCTTCCAGGTACTCATCGCGGCTCCTTGGTCATGTGTCCTTTGATTCGAAGCTTACACCGTACACAGGAATAGCGATGGCTCCCGTGGCGTAGGAGCATCGGCGCTGAACTGCAATGCTCCGGCGGCCGGATCCGGCCCGGAATCGATTGGTATCGTTACCCAATCGCCGATGCGAATCCCGGTTTCTGTCCGGGCGGTACCCTCTAGCCGCATCCGCCCTGCTACTTCAGGAGCAGGAAGCGCAGGCGCCGGCTGACGATGGCCATGCCTGCCAGACCCAGTATCAGCAGGTAGGCCACATCTAGCAGCATGGTCCACTCGATAGAGTCCGTGGTCAGGCCGCGGATGAGGTGCACCCCCCGGTAGAGCGGGGTGAACTCGACCAGGGTGCGTAGCGGCTCCGGATAGGCGGTGATGGGGAAGAACGTGGCACTGAACAGGAAGAGCGGCAGGGTGATGACGAAGATCAGGTCGAAATCCTGCCATTTGCGCATGAAGGTAGTGGCGGAGGTGCCGATGGCAGCAGCGGCGAAGCCGATGAGCATGGCCGCCGGGATGGCCAGCAACGACCAGGCGGACGACGCCAGGCCGAGCATCAGGATGACCACGATGAAGCCAAGCGCGTAGAGCGTCCCTCGTATCAGCGCCCAGGTGACCTCGCCGAGCGCTACATCGCCCACCCCCAGGGGGGTCGATAGCACCGCGTCGTACGTCTTGGCGTACTTCAACTTGAAGAACATATTGAAGGTGCTGTCGTAGATGGCGCCATTCATGGCCGCCGTCGCGAGCAGCGCCGGGGCCACGAACTGCGCGTACGACAGCCCGTTGACATCGCCGACCAGAGCGCCCAAGCCGAAGCCGATGCCGATGAGATAGAAGAGCGGCTCGAAGAAGCCCGAAAAGATGACCAGCCAGCCGCGACGATAGACCCACAGGTTTCGCTCGACCAACCGGCCGGCGCGCCGGCCACTTCCCGGCATCAGCGGCAGGATCCGCACCAGAGCCGTCATGTCAGGCGATCAACTTCCGCCGGAAGGTCACGAAGGACAGCGCGACACCCAGCCCGATGAACAGGCCGAGGACCCCGAGATGGACCACCGCCAGCAGTGGCTGGAGCGTACCGAGCGCCGCGCCGCGGGTCAGACCAACGCCGTGGAAGAGAGGCGTGAGCCAGGCCATCGGCTCGATGAGGTCAGGCAGCTGCGAGATCGGAAAGAACGTCCCGGAGAAGATGAACAGGGGTGTGATGCCGAAACGAAAGATGGCCGTGAATCTGGTGTCGTTGCGTTGGGTGGCCGCGAAAGCCTGGAGGGGCGCGGCGAAGGCGAGGCCGGTGGCGACGGCGAACGGCAGCGCGATGAGCGCCCCGGGAACGGACACCGCTCCGAAGGCGATCATCACCAGGCTGAACACGCTGGTCACCAGGAAGATGCGGGTAGTGACCCACAGCACCTGGCCAAGCACCACCCCTCGAGAGGTGATGGGCGTGGTCACCATCGCGTCGTAGGTCTTCATCCAGCGCAGTCCGGCCATGATCGGATAAGTCGACTCGAAGGCCGCTGTCTGCATCGCGGTGGCGGCCAGCAGCCCGGGCGCCAGGAACGTCAGGTAGGCCGTCCCGCCGACCCCGGTCGGGTTGTTGGCATCGACCAGGCTGCCCAGCCCGAGACCCATGGCCGCCAGGAACAGGACCGGATTCAGGAAACTCGTGAAGAGCGAGCCGCGCCATGTCCGCCGGTAGACGAGCACGTGGTGTTCATAGACACGCAACGCCGGCCAGCGAGTGATGTGCGGCGTGACGGACCTGGCCGTCACTCGATGAGCCTCCTGCCGGTGAGTCGCAGGAACACGTCTTCCAGTGTGCTGCGTCGCACCAGCACGCTCTCTGGCTGCAGGCCGCGGCCATGGACCGCGCTGGCCGCGGCATCGCCGTCGGATGTGTAGAGGAGCAGCCGATCGGGCAGATGCTCGACCCGTTCGGCGATACCGTCCAGCTTCCCGTCCAGCGTCTCCTGGACGCCGACCGGGAAGCGCAGCTCCAGCACCTCGCGGGTGGCGTACTGATCGATCAGCTGGCGGGGCGAGCCGTGGGCCACGATGCGGGCCTTGTCCATGACCACGAGCCGGTCGCACAGCTGCTCCGCCTCGTCCATGTAGTGGGTCGTCAGGACGAGGGTCACGCCGCGCTGCTTCAAGCGGTAGAGGCGATCCCAGAGCAGGTGGCGTGCCTGGGGGTCGAGGCCGGTGGTGGGTTCATCGAGGAGCATCAGGTCCGGCTCGTTGATGAGGCCGCGCGCGATGGTCAGGCGCCGCTTCATGCCACCCGATAGCGGCTCCACCTCGTCCTTGGCTCGATCGTTCAACTGCACGAACTCCAGCAGCTCAGCGGTCCGTGTGCGGGCGACCGAATAGGGCAGATCGAAGTAGCGGGCGTAGATCCACAGGTTCTCCTGGACCGTCAGCTCCATGTCCAGGGTGTCGCTCTGCGGCACCACCCCCAAGCGAGCCCTGATGGCGGGGCCATCGTCGTCGGGATCCATGCCCAGCACCCGGAGCTCGCCTCCGGTGCGCGGCGAGACGGCACCGATCATGCGCATGGTGGAGGTCTTGCCGGCACCGTTGGGACCCAGGAAGCCGAACGCTTCGCCGGGCGCCACGTCGAAATCGATACCGTCGACCGCCGTGAAGTCGCCGAAGCGCTTGAGCAGAGCGGAGGCATGGATGAGCGGGGTCGTCTGGGACGTCACGGCCAGCACATGCTACCGCAGGCGGGCTTCACTCTGGTAGCGGGAGACTGACGGTTGTTAGCCTCGCGTATTACACCGATCCAGCCCTTGCGGATGGGGTCGTGAACGTGCTACCATTCGGGAGCAAGTCCACAAAGGAGACTCGATCCATGAGCTGGCTTCCGCCGGCCGTCATCGGACTCATCGACATCGCGCTGGTGGCCGAAGTCAGCGTCGTCCGATCCGATGGCCGTCCGATGACCTACCCCCTCATCCCCATGTGGGACGGCGAGCGCGTGCTGATGACGTCCAGCATCCTCTTCTCGCGCAAGCTGGAGCACATCAAGAAGGACCACCGGGTCTGTCTCTCATTGAGCGACCCGGTCGCGCTGCAGGGACGTCAGGACCGCGCCACCATCATCGGCGACGCCGCGGTCATCGACGGCGACCCACACGTCGATTGGGAGCGCGTCCTGCCGCTCTGGGCGGCCAAGGAGCCGGTCATCCTGCAGCTCCTGAAGTCACGGGTAGCCTTTCCCCTGTTCTTCGAGCGGGCCGTCATCGAGGTCACTCCGCGGCGGGTGCTGTACTGGCCCGACGGCGATGCTTCGGCCGAGCCACAGACGTCGGTGGAACCGGCCACCGCGCTGGCTGCGCCGGTGGCGGACGCCCGGACAGGGGTGCCGGCATGATGGACGTCCGGTCCGGTCTCAGATCCATCGATGCCCGGCTTGCGCTGACCAAGCTGGCCGGCTATCCCTTCGCGCTGGCCACCTGGGTCGGCGAAGACGGCTACCCGCTCAGCGTGGCGGTCGATGTCACCGTCGATACGAACTCAGGCACGGCATCTTTCGTGGTGCCGGGTGGCCTGGTCATGCCGAGCGCGGGCGAGATGAGCTTGACGGGCAGCCATATCCGGCCGCAGCCGGGGGTGGGCTATGACGAGCGCCGCCACGTGACCCTGTGGGGAGGTCTCGACCGCGACCGTGCGGGATGGATCACCGTACGGCCCACCGCGGCGTGGGGCTGGGACGAGTCGGAGGAGCCGTTCCCCGAGTACGTCGAACGAAGCGTCGGCCAATCACGGCGCTACCTCGGACAGCTCTCGTCCGAGCTCGGACGAACGGTCCGGCCGAGACTGTCGGCCGGATGGCTCTTCTTGCGGGCGACCCGGCTGCCATTCCTGAGCGCGGCCATCGTGCCCGTCACCATCGGCATCGCCATCGCCGCCGTGGGCGGCCTGTTCGATCCCCTGACCGCCCTTCTGACCATCATCGGCGCCGCGTCGGCGCACCTTGCCTTCAACGTCGCCAACGACATCTTCGACACGCGACTCGGGGCCGACGAGCTGAACGTGAACCCTACCCAGTACAGCGGCGGCTCTCGGGTCATCCAGTATGGGCTGGTCTCGATGCGCGGCATGCAGGGTCTTCTCGTCCTGTTCCTGGCCCTTGCCGTGAGCATCGGTCTGCTGCTCTTCGCGCTCAGTCCCTCGACCCAGCTGCTGGTCATCGGCGTGCTGGGCGTCATCCTCGGCGTGGGCTACACCGCACCACCGCTCAAGCTGGTCTATCGCGGCCTGGGTGAGCTGACCATCGCCGTGGGGTTCGGGCCGCTCATGCTGTTGGGCGCCTACGTGGTGCAGTCGGGTGGGCCTATCGATGTGGCAGCGGTGGTGGCATCGCTGCCGGTGGCCATCCTGGTCGCACTCATCCTGTACGTGAACGAGGTGCCCGACCGACCCGGTGACTCAAGGGCCGGCAAGCGCACCCTGGTCGTGCGCTTCTCGCGCGGCACGGTCATCGCCTTGTACGACGTGGCGATAGTGGCCGCCTTCGCCATCATCATCATCGGCGTCGTCCTGC
Organism: Chloroflexota bacterium; assembly: GCA_013696275.1. GTDB lineage: Bacteria > Chloroflexota > Limnocylindria > Limnocylindrales > CSP1-4 > Palsa-1032. Next base: position 4,689 of record JACCYW010000179.1, read on the forward strand.
GTGTGCTGCCGCTGCCGGCACTGCTGGCGGTGCTGGCTGCGCCGCTGGCGCTGCGAGTGCACCGCGGGCTCAACGTCTCGTACGACCAACCGTATGCCCTCATGGCGGTCATGGCGACCAACATCCGCATCCATCTGGTCGTCGGGCTGGTGCTGCTGGGGACATACCTGTCGGTGCTGCTCGTTCAGGCCCTGGCGCCAGGACGGTCCCTCTTCCTGCCCTGATGACACGTTAACCCGGCCGGTACCCGAGAACGCGCGACACGGTCCCCTGTCAGGACCGAGCGTTCACTGGTGGAGGTGACGGTCGTCGCCAACGCGGTGGTCGACCGCCTGCGCAACCGCTATCACGCGCCCGATCCCTGGGCACGCCTATCGCTGGTCGTTGCCGTACTGCAGGGTCTCGGGCCGCTCCAGGAGCAGGGTGTGCGCGGTCGACTCAGCGACCGGACGATGCTGCGTATGGCGCGGCACCACGAACAGCTCGTCCTCGTCGTGCTGGTGCCAGGGGAACTCGCCCTCCAGCCTAGCCACGCGGACGATGGCCTGGTTGACCGTGACCAGGTCCTTGGGTTGGAAGGTGCCCGGTAGAGCGGCGATGGCTTCAGTGATAGAGATCGCCCTTGTCATTCCCATCGCCTAAAGCCTACGACGGTCGTCGTGATGACGCCTCGCCCACGGGCTCGGTCGTCGCTCAGGCTGCCGACGCCGGGCTGGCCATCGCGGCTCAGGAAGGCGACGTTCGCCGCTTGGAGGCGGCGGGTCGAGGGCACGCCACCCTGACGTCGCCGAGTTCCCCGCCAGTCAGCACAGGCGCAGCCTGTCCCGGCAGCGTCGACCCCCCAAGGGCCCGAGCGAGCCCGCCGGGCGGTGCCACCGGCCACGGGCCACACTGCCAGAGTGGAACGGGTCGACGGCGCTGACACCCAGCGCGGCGGTCATGAGATCGGTCTGGGTGAGGCGCTGCGTGTGTGGGCCTACGTGTCGCTCAACAGCTTCGGTGGACCGGCCGGACAGATCGCCGTCATGCACCGGGTCCTGGTCGACAGCCGGCGCTGGATCAGTGAGCAGCGGTTCCTGCACGCGCTGAACTACTGCATGCTGCTGCCCGGGCCGGAAGCGCAGCAGCTCTCGGTCTACATCGGCTGGCTGATGCATGGTGTCCGGGGCGGTCTGCTGGCCGGGCTGCTGTTCATCCTGCCCGGGTTCCTGGCCATCCTGGCGCTGAGCATCCTGTACGCCGGCTTCGCTGGCACGGCGTTCGTGGCGGCCCTGTTCTACGGCATCAAGCCGGCCGTCATGGCGGTCGTCGCAGCAGCCGTGATCCGGGTCGGCCGGCGGGCATTGGCCAACCGCACGATGGTCGCCATCGCGGCCATCGCCTTCGTGGCCATCTTCTTCTTCGCGGTCCCCTTCCCGGTCGTGGTCCTGCTGGCAGCGGTCACCGGGCTGGTCGGTGCGCGGGTCGCGCCGGGCACGTTCGTGCTGGGCGGCAGTCACGGCGGAGCGCACGGCACGGCGGAGCACGAAGACCGGCCCCGGCTACACGATCATGCCGTCGGGCCTGAGCGGCCAGCCCTGAGGCGGTCGATCGGGGTGCTCGCCGTGGGGCTCGGTCTGTGGCTCGGGCCGGTGGTCGCCGTGGTGGCCTGGCTGGGCCCGGAGCATGTGTTCGCACAGGAGGCACTCTTCTTCAGCGGCGCCGCGGTGGTGACGTTCGGCGGTGCCTATGCCGTGCTGACCTTCGTGGGCCAGCAGGCGGTAGAGGTCTTCGGCTGGCTGTCACCGACGGAGATGCTGGACGGGCTCGCCATGGCCGAGACGACGCCTGGGCCGTTGATCATGGTCGTCGAGTTCGTGGGCTTCCTGGCCGCCTTCCGGGCTCCCGGCGCGCTCGAGCCGATGGCCGCAGCGTTCCTCGGCGCGGTGATCGTGACATGGGTGACCTTCGTGCCGTCCTTCTTGTGGATCTTCCTCGGCGCGCCCTATGTCGAGTCCCTGCGCGGACAGCCTCTCCTGACCGGGGCTCTCTCGGCCATCACCGCCGCCGTCGTGGGAGTGATCCTCAACCTGGCCGTCTGGTTCGCAGCGCACACCCTATTCGGCAGCGTGACCGAGACATATGTCGGCCCGCTCCGGCTGTATGTGCCGGATGCGGCCACGTTCGATCCAGCCGCGGCTGTCATCGCCGTGCTCGCGTTCATCGCCATGTCCCGACTGCGCTGGCCGATCATCGCCACGCTGGGCGTCAGCGCCGTGGCTGGCGCCGGCTGGTATGCACTCGTGATGGCATAGCCGACCGGCTTCGCCTTAGCGGCCTGGCTCCCAGCGCCGGCCACGTCCTCGCGTTGGCTGCTCTCAGACCTCCTTGTACTCGCCCTCGACGGCATCGTCATCCTTGCCCGCCGAGCCACCCGCTGCCGCGGCCTGGGGCTCACCTTCGGGAGCCGAGCCTTCCGGAGCAGACCCATCGGTCGATCCGTTCTCGTCCCCCGGCGCCGAGCCGGCCGCCTGGTAGGCAGCCGTGCCCACCCGCTGGAGCGTCTCAGCCAGCTCCTGGGCGGTCCGCTTGACAGCGTCCGTGTCGTCGCCCTTGAGCGCCTCGCGCACGGCCTCCACCTTGCGCTCGGTCTCCGAGCGGTCGTCAGCCGACACCTTGTCGCCCAGGTCACGCAGCGTCCGTTCGGCCTGGAAGGCCAGTGCGTCCGCCTGGTTGCGGGTCTCGATGGACTCGCGACGCTGACGGTCCTCGTCAGCGTGCACCTCGGCATCGCGGACCATGCGGTCGACATCGTCCTTGGAAAGCATCGAGGAAGCGGTGATGCGGACCGTCTGCTCCCGCGAGGTGGCGCGATCCTTGGCCCTCACATCCAGGATGCCGTTGGCATCGATGTCGAAGGTGACCTCTATCTGGGGCACGCCGCGGGGCGCGGCGGGGATGCCGTCGAGGATGAATCGGCCCAGCGTCTTGTTGTCGCTGGCCATGTCGCGCTCGCCCTGAAGGACGTGGATCTCGACCTGCGGCTGGCTGTCGCTGGCGGTCGAGAAGACCTGGCTCTTGGAGGTCGGGATGGTCGTGTTGCGGTCGATGAGTCGGGTCATGACGCCGCCCAGGGTCTCGATGCCCAGGGACAGCGGGGTCACGTCGAGCAGCAACACGTCCTTGACGTCGCCCGCCAGGACGCCTGCCTGGATGGCTGCGCCGATGGCCACCACTTCGTCGGGGTTGACGCCCTTGTGGGGTTCCTTGCCGCCGAACATGGCCTTGACCGCATCTGCCACAGCCGGCATGCGGGTCATGCCGCCGACGAGGATGACCTCATCGATGTCGGATGCTTTGAGACCGGCATCCTTGAGCGCCGCCTCCACCGGACCCTTGGTGCGGCTGACGAGGTCGGCCACCAGATCCTCCAGCTTGGCCCTGGTGAGGCTCATCACGAGGTGTTTCGGTCCGGTCTGATCGGCCGTGATGTAGGGCAGGTTGATCTCTGTCTGGGTCGCCGACGAGAGTTCGATCTTGGCCCGTTCGGCGGCCTCCTTGAGGCGCTGGAGTGCCTGCTGGTCCTTGCCCAGGTCGATGCCTTGGTCCTTCTTGAACTCCGTCAGCAACCAGTCGATGACCCGCTGGTCGAAGTCGTCTCCGCCAAGGTGGGTGTCACCGTTGGTCGCCTTGACCTCGAAGACGCCATCGCCGAGCTCCAGGATGGAGATGTCGAACGTGCCGCCGCCCAGATCATAGACGGCGATCTGCTCGTCCTTCTTCTTGTCCAGCCCGTACGCCAGGGCCGACGCGGTGGGCTCGTTGATGATGCGTTTGACGTCCAGGCCAGCGATGCGACCGGCGTCCTTGGTCGCCTGGCGCTGGGTGTCGTCGAAGTAGGCGGGCACCGTGATGACCGCTTCGGTGATCTTCTCGCCGAGGTATGCCTCGGCGTCGTTCTTGAGCTTCTGGAGGATCATCGCGCTGATCTCCGGCGGCGTGGAGCTCTTGCCGTCGCCGGTGAGCACCTTGATACCGTCACTCTTGGAGTCGCGCTCGACCGTGTAGGGCACCAGATCCTTGGATCGCTGCACCTCCGAGTCGTCCCAGCGACGGCCCATGAAACGCTTGATGGAATAGACGGTGTTGGTCGGATTGGTGATGGCTTGTCGCTTCGCCACCTGCCCCGTCAGGCGCTCACCCGACTTGGTGAACGCGACGACGGACGGGATGGTCCGGCCGCCCTCCGCGCTCGGGATGACGGTCGGTTCGCCGCCCTCCATGACGGCGACCACCGAGTTGGTGGTGCCCAGATCGATGCCGATGATCCTGCCCATGCTTGTCCTTAGCCTCCTGCGGCCTCGCGGCCCTGTGCGGCCTCGCGGCCCTGCTCGTCACTCGTGTCTTGTCCGCTCGTCGATCCGGTCTCGTTCTTGGCCACGGTGACCATCGACGGTCGGAGGATGCGTTCGCGGATGCGGTAACCCTTCTGTACCTCGGCCAGGACCGTACCGTCCGGCACGGTCGAGGTCTCCTGGTGAGCGATGGCCTCATGCTCACGCGGATCGAACGGAAGGCCCTCCGCCTGGATGGGCGTCAGCCCCTCTGAAGCGAGTAACTGACGCAGCTTCCGGTCGATGGCCCAGATGCCCTCACTCCAGCCCAGCCCGGTGAGTTCCGGCGGCATCTGCGCCATGGCACGGTCCAGGTCGTCAGCGACGGAGAGCACCTTGCGCAACAGGGACTCGCTGGCGAGCCCCAGGATCTCCTCACGTTCCTGTTCCGTGCGGCGCCGGAAATTGGCCAGGTCGGCCGCCGCGCGCTGCCACCCGGTGCGGTTGTCGCCAGCCTCCTGTTCCGCCCTGGCCAGTCGCTCCTTGAGCTCAGTCACCTCACTGGCCAGGCTGGCTGGAGAGGTGTCCAGGCTGTCGATACGTTCCTGTGCGCGGGTGCGCCGGCGCGGTGCCAGCGGTCCCTGGCGCGGATCGTGGTCGGTCGGTCGGTCGTCGTCTGCTCTTCGGTCATTCATGCGTACAGGTGATCTACCAGCTCGTTCATCAGCCCGCGGACGTAACGGACCGTACTTATCGCGTGGGGGTAGGCCATGCGGGTCGGCCCCAGGACACCCACCACCCCGGTCGCACGCCCGTGGCGCCCGTACTGGGCCAGGACCAGCGACACGTCGTGCATCTCTTCGTGGTCGTTCTCGCTGCCGATGAAGACCTGGACGTCCTCACCGCGCGACACGCGCTTGGCCAGCGTGCCGATGAAGGCCCTGTCCTGCAGCGCCGCGAAGACCCGCCTCAATCGTTCGCTCCGGGCGAACTCGGGAGCAGCCATCACATTCAGCAGCCCCTCCGAGAAGACGTCCTCCACGGCCGCCAGATCCAGCTCACGCATCATCGCTGCGACACGCTCAGCGGTCCGCACAGCCAGCGATGCCGCGCTCGTCGGTCCCGGCTGCATGGCTGCCACCGATCGCTCGACCTGGGCCGACGATCGACCTGACAACCGGGCCGTCAGCTGCGTCGCGATGCGGTCGAGCTCGTCCTGGTCGAGCTGGTCGGGCAGCGTCAGCAGTGTCTGCTTCACGGCGCCTTCGGCGAGCACGAGCACGAGGCTGGCCGTGCGCGGCCCATTGGCCACCAGGTCGATGCGCCGGACCCGACACGAGGCCGGCTTGGCCGGGGTGGCCAGGCCCGCCACATGGGTCGTGCCGGCCAGCGTCGCCGCCGCCAGGCGGAACCAGTGTTCGCTGGCGTATTCGATCTGACTGAATTGATGGCGGATCATCAGTCGCTCCACCGGCGCGAGGCCGATGCCCTCGGGGATGGACTCGACATACAGGCGGTACCCGGAATCGGTCGGCACGCGGCCTGCGCTGGTGTGCGGATGGCCCAGGTAACCGGCCGCCTCCAGCTCTGCCATGACGTTCCGCACGGTGGCCGAGCTGACGCCCAGCGGGTATCGGCTGACCAGCGCGAAACTGCCCACCGGCGTTGCGGTCGCAACGTATTCATCGATGATCGCCCGCAGGATGGCCTCGGAGCGAGGTTCCAGCGGGCCGGGGCGGTCCTTGCGACGCGCCATCTGGTTGTATGCCTCGACTAGGTCCGGGATTAAAGGGATCCGAGGTTAGCACTCTGGTGTCGTGAGTGCTAACGTCAGAGACCGGAATGGTAGCAGTCTGAAGGGCGGAGTGTCAACGGCCGGCGGCTGGGTGTGTCGAAGGACAGCGATTCCGTCCGGGCTAAGGGGACAGCGACTTTGTCACTCTCGATCCCATGGATACGAGGGAGACGATCACCTTGGACGCCCGGGCAAGACAGCGCCATACCGTGCTCACCCATCTGCTGACCGGTGAGCTGACGCTCGCCGAGGCGGCGACATACCTAGCGCTCTCGGAGCGGCACGTGCGCCGGCTCGTGGCTGGGTTGGCCGGGCAGCGGGGGGCCGCCGTGCTGGTCCATGGCAACCGAGGCCGCCAGCCGGTCAACCGCCTCGCTGACGATCGGCGGGCGCGCCTGGTCGAGCTAGCCCGGACCACCTTCACCGGCTTCAACGCGGTCCATCTGGCAGAGACGCTGGCCGAGGAAGAACCTGCTCTGGCGGTCTCGGCCAAGACCCTCCGGCGGGTGCTCGCCGAGGCGGGCCTGCCGCTGTCACGCAGCCGCCGCTCAGCGCGCCATCGCAGCCGCCGGGAGCGGATGCGGCGTGAGGGCATGCTGCTGCAGGCGGATGCCAGCCGGCACGACTGGCTGGAGGGAAGAGGACCCTGGCTGACCCTGGTGGGCGGCGTCGACGACGCCACGAGCCGGCTCACCGGAGCGGTCTTCCGCGAGCAGGAGGATGCCGCCGGCTACTTCCTGATGCTGGCCCAGACGGTGCGCCGGGTGGGCCTGCCACTGGCGCTCTATACCGACCGCCACGGCATCTTCGTGAACGGCCACGGCCGGCCGCCGACGCTGGCCGAGCAGCTCACTGGACAGCGCAGCCTGACCCAGGTGGGACGGGCCCTCGACCAGGTGGGAGTGCGCTGGATCGGTGCCCGGAGCCCGCAGGCCAAGGGCCGCGTCGAGCGTGGCTGGGGCACCGCCCAGGACCGCCTCGCCTCGGAGCTCCGGCGCGCTCATGCGGAGACCATCGGCGACGCCAACGCGGTCCTCGCCCGATACCTGCCTCGCTATAACGCCCGCTTCGCCGTGCCGGCGGTGATCGACGTGCCGGCGTGGCGACCTTGGCCGCTGCCCTGGCCGATCGAGGCGGAGCTCTGCTTCCACTACCCGCGGCGGGTCGCCGCCGATGCCACGCTGGCCTGGGACGGCCGCAGCCTGGGCCTGCCCCGGCGACGCGACGGACGGAGCTGGGCGAGGCGCCGAGTCCTCGTGGAGGAGCGGCTCGACGGCAGCCTATGGGTGCGTGACGGGACCGAACATCACCGGCTCACCCCGGCGCCGCCCTCGGCGCCGCAGCTGCGAGCCCGGCCTCTCAGGCAGCTCGGGGAGCTGGACCCGCTCGCACCGGTCGAGCACCGTGCCGAGCCACGGCCGCCGTCCGCGACGACGACCTCCAAGCCGTGGCGACCGGCTCCCGACCATCCCTGGAGGCGCTAACCTCGTTCATCATCAGTGACAGACTCGCTGTCCCGATAGCGGACAAAGTCGCTGTCCCTCGACACGGCCGGCGGCTGGGTGTGGACGGCCAGTGATTCCGTCACCCGCTAAGCGGCCAGTGACTTTGTCACCCTCGTTCGATGGAAACGAGGGAGACGATCTGCATGGACGCCATGACCCAGCACCGCTCGTTCGTGCTCGGACACGTGCGCGATGGCCGGATCTCCGTCGACGAAGCCGCGGCCATCCTCCGGATCTCGGAGCGTCAGGTCCAGCGGCTGCTGGCGGCGCTGCGGGCCGAGGGTGTGGCGGGGCTTGTGCACGGCAACCGCGGACGGGCACCCGGTCACCGGACACCGGAACTCCTCCGGGCACGCCTGGTCGAGCTCGCGACGACCACCTACGCGGGCGTGAACCGGGCCCACCTGGCCGACCTGCTGGCGGAGCGAGAGGGCCTCGTCGTGCCGGTGCGGACACTGCGGCGGGTGCTCGCAGAGGCGGGACTCACGGCCGCCCGGAAGCGGCGGCCGCGCCAGCACCGGGCGCGCCGAGAACGGGTCGCGCAGGCCGGCCAGCTGCTGCAGCTCGATGGCAGCCGTCACCGATGGCTGGGGCGCGACGCGCCGTTCCTGACGCTGGTCGGGGCCATCGACGACGCGACGGGGGTGGTCACCGCCGGCACCTTCCGCGCCCAGGAGGACGCGGCTGGCTACTTCGCGGTGCTGAGCCACACGGTCTGGGGCTTCGGGCTGCCGGCGGCGGTCTATTCGGACCGCCACACCATCTTCGTGACCGAGGGTCGTCGCATGCCGTCGTTGGCCGAGCAGCTGGCCGGCCGAGAGCCGACGACCCAGGTCGGCCGGGCCCTGGCCGCCGCCGGCATCGGCTGGATCGGCGCCCGGAGTCCGCAGGCGAAGGGCCGCATCGAGCGACTCTGGGGCACGCTCCAGGATCGACTCGTGGCCGAACTGCGGCTCGCGGGCGCGAGCTCGCTCGAGGAGGCCAACGTCGTCCTGGCGGCCTACCTGCCGCGCCACAACGAGCGCTTCGCGGTGCCCGCCGCCGATGCCGTCGGTGCCTGGCGGCCGTGGTCGTTGGCGGACCCGGTGGAGGCCGTGTCCTGCTTCCACTATCCGCGGCGCGTGGCCAACGATGCCACGGTCAGCTGGACGGGACGACCGCTGGCGGTGCCACGCCGCTCGGCCGGTGGCAGCTGGGCGGGCCGCGCCGTGATCGTCGAGGAACGGCTCGACGGCAGCCTCTGGCTGGCCCACCGTGATGGTCGCGTCCGGCTCGCTGCGGCACCGCCCGATGCGCCCACGCTGCGGGCCCGGAAGCTGCATGACGGCAGCCGCGGCAAGCCCGACCATCCGGTCGACCGTCCCGGGCGGCCCTCGGGCGGCTATCCGGCGAAGCCTGATCATCCCTGGCGCCGCTGACTACGCTGTGCACGCCACCGGTGACGAAGTCATTGGCCGACTAACGCGACAGAGTCACTGGCCGCCGACACGGCCGGCGGCTGGGGTGGGACGAGCCATCGACCGTGGCCGGTGAGGGTCACCTGCATTGATCATCGGATCGAACCCGCACCGGGTTCAGCGCCTGGCGGCCACCTCGAAGTTACGCCACAGATAGCGGCGCAGCGAGAGCCCGCTCATCTGGACATCGGCGGCCAGGTCGACCCCCACGTACCGGAAGTGCCACGGCTCATAGTCGTAGCACGTCTCGGCCTGCATGCCAGGCGGGTAACTCATCACGAAACCGTAGCGCCAGCTGTTCTGGCGCATCCAGCGACCTGCATCGGTCTTCCCCCAATCCTGATAGTCCCACGGTGCGCGCGTTGAATCAGCGCTCCGAAAGTCGATGGCCGTGCCCAGCTGATGCTCGGAATGGCCGGCTCGAGCACTCACTTCCAGCGCCCGCTCGTGGCCCCACGTGGCCTGCCACCGCACGAACGTGGCGGCCTGATCCGCGAACGAGCGATAACCGGCTCGGACGGCCAGGCCAGCTCCGGCACGACGAGCAGCTCGGGCCATGCGCCGCAGGTCGGGGATGACCTCGGCCCGGATCAGCTGAGATGAGGCGAGGCCAGCCTGGGTGATGGGGACCATGTTGGGCGGGACATAGCTCTGGGGCAGGCGGAAGACGGGATCGAGCAGCGTGATGGCCCACTCGTCAGCGCCACGGCGTGACGTGCGCACGTCCCTGTGGGAGCACTCCGGAACGGGGTCGACCGTTCCTGCCGTGGGCGGAGTGGCGGGCCCTCCATCAGCTGGCGCGAGCGGCGCCAGGGTCGGTGGCGGCGCGGTCGGTCGCGGCGCCGTCGGTGGC
>JACCYW010000188.1 GCA_013696275.1 Chloroflexota bacterium
TCAACGAAAGGGCGGCCAGGGCCAGGCTCACGTGCGCCCCATCCCAGTCCCGGGTCTACCATGCCCAAGCCATGATCACGACTCCCTCCGATGCCGCGACGTCGACCACGCTCGACCGTCTTGGCCGGCCGCTGCGCGACCTGCGCATCTCGGTCACCGATCGTTGCAACTTCCGGTGCACCTACTGCATGCCCCGCGAGATCTTCGGCACGGACTTCCGTTTCCTGCCCCGCGCTGAGCTGCTGACCTTCGAGGAGATCAGCCGGCTCGCCCATATCTTCGTCGGCGAGGGCGTCGAGAAGGTCCGGCTGACCGGCGGGGAGCCTCTCCTGCGGCGCGATCTGGAACTGCTCATCGCGATGTTGGCGCCCATCCCCGGGCTGCGCGACCTGACCCTCACCACCAACGGGTCGTTGCTGGCACGCAAGGCCCAGCTCCTCGCGGACGCCGGTCTGGCCCGGGTCACGGTCAGCCTGGACTCGCTGGAAGACGAAGTCTTCGCCCAGCTCAACGATGTCGGATTCCCTGTCTCACTCGTCCTCGACGGCATCTCCGCCGCCGAGCAGGCAGGGCTGCGGCCCATCAAGGTCAACATGGTCGTGCGGCGCGGTATCAACGAGGCGAGTGTCCTGCCCATGGCGCGCTATTTCCGGGAACGCGGGCACACGCTGCGCTTCATCGAATACATGGACGTCGGCCACAGCAACGGCTGGCGCCTGGACGAGGTCGTGCCGGCGGCGGAGATCCTGGCCATCATCGACGCGGAGATGCCACTCGCGCCGCTCGCGCCACGCTACCGGGGCGAGGTCGCGGAACGATGGCGTTATCGGGACGGGACGGAAGAGGTGGGCGTCATCGCGTCGGTCAGTCAGCCATTCTGCGGCAGCTGCACACGGGCGCGCCTGACCGCTGAAGGCGAGTTCTTCACCTGCCTGTTCGGTGTCAAGGGCACCGATCTTCGCGGGCCGCTGCGCGATGGCGTCTCGGATGAGGTCGTCCAAGCGCTCATCGGCACGGTCTGGCAGCAGCGGGCGGATCGCTACTCCGAGCTGCGCTCGGCTGCCACCAGCCACCTACCGCGCATCGAGATGTCGCACATCGGCGGCTGACCCCCGGATGATGGTGGGAATCGCCGTCGCACGCTCGCGCCGCGGCGCTATCCTGTGACCGGAGAGCAGTGGTCGGGACATGGACCGGCCCGCCAAGAGGAGGGAAAGAATGACGCAATCGGGTCAGCCCGGCGCACAGCCGCCATCGTCCGGTGCCCCAGCGCCCCCGCCGGGGCCGCCGCCGGCCGCTCCGCCCCCGCCCGACTGGCAGTCGCCGCCCCAGCAACCGTCTTCCGCGCCGGCGGCTGGCAACATGCCATCGTGGACCGGCAACATCACCTCGACCCAACCGGTCGCCGGACCGGCCGGCTTCTACTACGCGGACGTCCCCAACCGGATCATCGCCTTCATCATCGACTACATCATCTTCCTGGTGGTGTTCTTCATCGTCGGCGTCGTGACGCTGTCGATACTCGGCACGAACGTGGGCTTCGCGCAGGCTCAGTCGACAGCATCGGTATTGGTCCAGAACATCCTGGCCAACCTACTCGTCGGCGCTTACTTCATCTACACCTGGGTGGCCATGCGCGGCACGGCCGGGATGAAGGTCCTGGGTATGCAGATCGGTCACCAGTCCGACGGGCGGACCCTGACCTACCAACAGGCAGCACTCCGCTTCGCCCTGATCTTCGGACCCGGCTTCATCGCTGGTCTACTCAGCGCCTTCGTACTGGCGCTCGGACTGATCGCGTCCCTGGTGTCCCTGGTCTGGTTCATCATCCTGCTCGTTACGACCGCCCAGAGTCCGACCAAGCAGGGGCTACATGATCGCTACGCGGAGACCATGGTGGTAAAGGCGGCGCGCTCGGTCGGCTGACAAGGGCGTCCAGCGCATCGACTTCATCGACCCCGGTCGCCAGGCTGGGGTCGAACCATGTCCGGCAGCGATGACCGATCGCCGCTCCGGGGCCCGCCGTCGCGGCCGCCTGTCCACAGCCTGTCCACACCACAGGCGGATCCGTGGATTGATAGGGCAAGCCGGAGACGGGTTGGTGGATAAGGGGAGTTGACCCGGGAGAGGCGCCGGCATATCGTTGTCATTGCCCGAAGGGGCCGGTCAGGAACCAAGGACCACCGAGATCACATCAAGGTGGATCGTGGATCCAAGACAGCTCCTTCGGGCGTTCCCATGTCTCCGGGCACGTGTATCGTCACTTCGGCATGAGCTCGTCGATCGGCACCAGCTCCCTTCGGACCCGGCTGGACGCACTGGAACGAGCCGTCCGGGCCCGCTCGGACCACGTCCCCAGGATCGGTCTCGTCCTCGGCTCGGGTCTTGGTGGCATCGCCGACGGCCTGACCGACTCGATCCCTATCCCGTTCGCGGAGCTGCCCGGTTGGCCGAGTGCGTCAGCGCCCGGCCATGCCGGCCGCCTGTTGCTGGGGATGTCCGGCGATGTGCCGGTCTGCTGCCTGCAGGGCCGGTTACACCTCTACGAAGGTCACGACCCGGCGCTCGTGGTCGAGCCGGTACTGCTCATGGGTCGGCTTGGCGCGGAGGTCATCGTCCTGACCAATGCGGCCGGCGGCGTGAACGAGGCTTATGGCGCCGGCACGCTGATGGTCATCGCCGATCACTTGAATCTCACCGGCCGGATGCCGCTCTTGGGGCCCAATGACGATTCGCTCGGTCCGCGCTTCCCCGACCTGACCGAGACCTGGAGTCGGCGGCTGCGCGGGGCGCTCCACAGGGCCGCCGCTGCGGAACGGATGGGCCTGGAGGAGGGCGTTTATGCCGGCCTCACTGGACCGACCTACGAGACGCCCGCCGAGGTGCGCATGCTTCGTGCCCTTGGTGCTGATGCGGTCGGCATGTCGACCGTGCTGGAGGCCATCGCCGCTCGCTGGGCGGGGCTGGAGGTCTGTGGCGTGTCGCTGGTCACCAACCCGGGAGCTGGCATCACCGGCGCGCCGCTGACGCACGACGAGGTGCTCGCCGCAGCGGCTCAGGCGGGTCCCCGTCTGGCGCGCGTCCTGGAGCGGTTCATCGGCACGGTCGGTACGGCTGGCACCGTGGGCCAGGGCGCCGGATGAGGCCCGACTGAGGGCCCGGGTGATGGTCAGGTATCGACAGCCTCGACCAGCGGCGCCGTGGTCGGGGGCTGCCACCTGATGGCCGTGACCACGCCCGCGACGAGTGCTCCGATCGAAGCGGCGCCGACATCCGCGATGGTGTCCCGGGCCGATAGGCCAAGACCCTCGAAGCCGAGCCGCTCGGCGATGTACTCCAGGGCATCGAAGGCCAGCTCGCCACAGATGCCGAACACGACCACGGTCCCGGCGGCGACCGGCCGGGAGACCCGGGCAGAGATGACCGCCCCGAAGAGTGAAGCCAGGACGGCCGTGTTGACGCCGTGCACCAGATCGTCCAGTCGAGCCTCGTCATAGATGCCCAGCGAGTTGCCCGCCGCATCGATGAGTAGCGGCATCGTCATGGCCAGATCGGCCGCGATGGGATAGCGACCCTGTCGCCCCAGCGCCACCCATATCGCTGGCACCAGAGCGAGGCCGCCCAGATAGCCGAGGGCGCGGATGCGCATGCCCTTGCCCCGATACTTCGGCTGGTCGGGCCAGACGACCGCTTCCGCCGTGTAGCCCAGGGTGGCCAGCTTGCCGCCGGCCAGCGCCACTGCGCCGGCGCGACGGGACCAGCGGTGGACGGTCGGGTTCAGATTCAGAGCGTCCGGAGCTCGCGGCCGGCCGCTTTGGCAGCCGCCTTCTTGTCCGCCCAGGCGCTGAGCACGCTGTCCTTGTGGGGCCGGATGGGGCAATGCTCGTCCCGGTTGCGGTCCTCATCGCAGTAGCCGAGCGGCACGCATTTGGGCGCCAGGAACGAGCCCAGGAAAGGGCTCACCCCGAACACCTCGTGGCGGATCAGTTGGAAAAGCTTGCGGATCTCCCATTGCGCCATCGTGCACAGTCGCAGGCCGGACATGTGGATGAGGGCGCGCAGGTTGGTGGTCATGACCAGATTGGTGCGTGTGGCGTTAGGCATGACGAAGCGTGCATCTTCGCCCGGTATGCCCGAGTCCAGCATCTCCGAGTAGAAGGCCAGCGAGCCGTCCATCTGATCGCGGAACCGCTCGGGCAAGGCGCCCTCAGCATCGGCGACGCTACCCGGGACCATGTACGCCGGCCGCTTGTAGTCGACGTAGCGCTGCGACTGCTGGTCGAAGGCGATGCCCACCCGGTGGCGCACCAACTGGTGACTGAGGGTCCGGCTGACGCCACTGACGGCGAAGGAGAAGACGACATGCTCGATGGTCGAGCCATGGCCCGATCCGATGACCCGACGGACCAGGTCCTGTTGCTTCTCCGTCGCGACCTGCCCGCTCGTGGCTCGCTCGAAGATGTCTTCCGGGGTCAGTTCGCTGTAGCAGGTCCGGCAGGCGGTGTAGATGAGCGGCAGGTAGTAGTGCTCGGCGATCTGGCGGGTCGGGAAGAGCAGCTTGGCGTTGAGACCCAGGTCACGGCTGGCTGGACTCCGGGGTGTGGCCGCGCGCGTCGTCTCCATCGCACCAAGGGTACGTCCCGTGGCGTCCGACCGCCTCGGGCTGGCCTCGATCGAATCCTGCGTCGCCTGGACCATCGGCTGGTCCACCAAGGACATCGACGGGATCGCCCGCGCGGCCCGCATGTCGCGGCCAGCCCCGCGACGTTCCCTCGCGCTGTACATGACCGCCCGACGACGAAGGCATGAACGTTCCAGGAACTCTTGCGGAACGAGCTCTGGATGTGTGGTCGCGCGGTGGATGGGCCTCTATGCTCGCCGAGTGGAGCGCCAGGAC
>JACCYW010000190.1 GCA_013696275.1 Chloroflexota bacterium
CAGTACCTTCTTCTTCGGGACCGGTCGTCGCAAGACCAGCGTGGCCCGCGTCCGTCTGATGACCGGCGAGGGCGAGGTCGTGGTCAACGGCCGCAGCCTGGAGGACCACTTCGGAAACGCCGTCAGCATGCCCGAGATGATGCTGCCGTTCCGGGTCACCGGGACGGAGGGTCGTTACAACGCGATGATCAAGGTCGAAGGCGGCGGTTATCAAGGTCAAGCCGGTGCCATCCGCCACGGCATCGCGCGCGCGCTGCTTCAGGCCGACCCGGACGGCGCTCGGGCGCCACTGCGCCAGGCGGGACTACTGACGCGTGATCCGCGCATGAAGGAGCGCAAGAAGTACGGCCTCAAGCGCGCCCGCAAGGCACCCCAGTACACCAAGCGCTGAAGGAGAAGGCGGCCACTCGAGTCGGTCGGCTGGCATGACCGACTCGCTCTTCGAGCGCTACAAGGACGCGCTCAAGCGGGGCCGACCGAAGGACGCCCTGACCAGCTATGCGGAGGCCGCCTCGCTGGTCTCTCATCGCTCACTGCCACACACCAGCATGGGTTCCGTGCTGCTCAAGATGGGCCGCCGAGCCGACGCTTTGGCGGCCTACGAGCGAGCGTGCGAGCTGGCCCCCGGCGATGCTGGGGCGCATGCCGGACGGGCCGCCGCGCTGACCGAGCTGAAGCGGCTTGCCGAGGCCGCTGGGGCGAGCGATGAGGCAGCTCGACTGAGGGTCGCTGACCACGAGCGACGGATGGCCGAGGAGAGCGATGCGCGGGCGGCCGTCTCAGGCCGTGGGCCAGAGCTCCTGGTGGCCGACGCGGAGGATCTGCTGGAGGCGGGCCACCAGGAGGCCGCCGTGGCGCGCCTGGTGGCGGCCGCTGATGGCTTCATTGCTGCCGGTCAGCCGGATGCCGCCCTGGATGCGTGCGCCCAGGGACTGGCCATCGCCCCCGGCTCGCCGGCCGTCCACCTCGCGATGATCCGTGCCTACCTGGCTCGCGGCTGGAACGATATGGCGGTCGAGCGACTGGTACTGCTCGACCGGTTGCTGACGCTGGACCCGGATCCCGTATGGCGTGAGGCACATGTACGGGCCTGTCGCGACAACTCTGCCCTGGATGCCCGACTGGCGGCCTTCGCGACCGCACACGGAGCAGCCGTTCACGGGGCCGGCTCGACCGCCTGACCCGCAGCGGCTCTAAGCGAGTGGCGCATGCTACGATCGGGCAGTGATCGACCAGCTTCGCGGCTTGGTCGGGGGCCTCAGGATCGAGCCCAGTGCGCTCCTGGACATCGCCCTGACGGCCATCTTGATCTATGGCCTGTTCAGCCTCATCCAGGGCACACGCGCCGTCCGGCTGGTCATCGGGGCCATCGTCCTGTACCTCATCTACGTCTTCGCTCAGGCGCTCGACCTCAGACTCCTGTCGGGCATCCTGGAGACGGGAGCGGTGGTCGGCCTCCTCGCCCTGGTGGTCATCTTCCAGCCCGAGTTGCGTCGCGCGCTCGAACGCATCGGGCGTGTCGGCTCGATGGGCTGGCTGCTGGCGCCAGGCAGTCAGCGTGAGGTCGCCCGCATCGCCACCGTGCTGGCCAGGACCGCCGCCACGCTCGGCGCGCAACGCATCGGCGGGCTCATCGTCGTGGAGCGAGCGACGGGCCTGGAGGATGCTGCCGAATCGGGCGTCATGCTCCATGCCGATCTATCGGTCGAGCTCCTCGACACGCTCTTCACGCCCCATGCCGCCTTGCATGATGGTGCCGTCCTGATACGTGGCGAGAAGATCGTCGCGGCCGGCGTCGTACTGCCGCTGAGTGAGACGACGGTCCACCGCGAACGCTTCGGCACGCGTCATCGCGCGGCGCTCGGTATCACCGAGCAGACCGATGCACTGGCCATCGTCATCAGTGAGGAATCAGGGTCGGTAAGCCTGGTCGAACGGGGGCGCATCCTGCGCAACCTCGACGAAGACCGACTGCGTGCCTCGCTCACTGCGTTGCTGCGGCCCTCGGAGGTGGCCGGCCGCGCTGCCGGGACACTGGCGGCGGCCAGTCGGAACTCATGGGATCGTGGTTCGCGCCTTCGACGTCTGCGCTCGAGACGGGCGACGGCAGCACGCCTGGCGGCTGACGGGGCCGCACCGGGGACGAGCGGTCCTGCCGCGGTGAGCGGTCCTGCCGCCGTGAGTGGCCCGTCACCTGCGGTGAGCGGTCCGTCGAGCCGAGCGGAGTGAGGCGCCTCGCCGCCTTCCTCTTCCGTGACCGTGCCCTGAAGGCGGGCGCCCTCGCGTTGGCCACCGTCCTCTACGGAGGGGTCGTCCTGTCGGAGAGCACCAGGACCTGGCCGGGACAGGTGCCCATCGAGATCCTCGGTCCGCCACCCGACGCGGCGCTCCTGAACGCTCTGGAACCGGTCAATGATCTGGAATACCGGGCCCCACTGGAGGTCGCGTCGCGTCTGACCGATGGTTCGTTCCGCGCGTCGGTCGATCTCAGCGGCATCGAGGTACCACCGGGTGGCTCGACCTTCACGCTGCCGGTGAGGCTGGTCGCGGTCGACAGCGATGTCGAGGTGGTCCGCTACGCCCCGCAGTCGGTCATCGTGGAGATGGACCCGATAACCAGCCGGGAGATCCCGGTGACCGTCGACGACGGGGTCATCCCCGAGGGCATCCGGGCCGGGCCGGCTGTGGTCGAGCCGCGTACGGTCACCCTGCGTGGCGCCGCCTCGCGAGTGATGAACGTGCGTACGGCGACAGGGCGAGTGGCGGTCGACGCGAGTGCTATCAACGTCGATCAGGAGGTCGAGGTCGTGCCGCTCGACGACGCGGGCGTGCAAGTGCCCGGCGTCGTCGTCGTCCCTGCGCGGGTGCGCGTCAGGATCGAGGTCGCGCGCCAACTCGCCTTCGCCACCCTGCCGGTGTGGCCGCGCCTCATCGGCGAGCTCGCGCCAGGGCATGTGCTGCGCTCGGTGACGGCCGATCCGCTGTCGGTGACCGTCAGCGGCGAGGAACCGCAGGTCACCGCATTGGCCGGTGTGGAGACCCAGCCCATCGACATCACCGACCTGACCGGGCAGATCGAGCTACAGACGGGGCTCGCGCTGGCCGATGAATTGACGGTGACGACGACAGAGACAGTGACGGTCAGGCTGGACATCGTGCCAGCCGACGGGACCCGGTCCTACGAGGCCGGGATCGTCCTGGCCGGAGCTCGATCCGATCGGGTCTATGCCCTGTCCGTGCCATCGGTCACGGTGACGCTGGCGGGCAGTGTGCCCGTCCTCGGTGCGGTCTCGCCGAGCGAGCTGTTGGCGAGCGTCGATGTGACGGACCTCGCCGAGGGCAGCAACGAGGTGACAGTCGATATCGTGCCACCCGACGGTACCGAGCTCGTGGCGATATCGCCGGCCGCCATCGAGATCGGTGTCACGGTCACGCCCATGGAGGTCTCGCCCATCCCGACGGGATCGCCCAGTGGGCCCGGCTCGCCCGGTCCGAGCGGGTCACCCGGCCTGTCGCCAGCCAGCCCCTGATGGCGCTCCTGTTCGGGACCGACGGCATCCGTGGCGTGGCGAATGTCGACTTACCGCCCTCGGTCGCCCACGATCTGGCCCGCGCGGTCGCTCAGCGGCACCATGCCAGCGAGGGCGGCGCCATCCTGGTCGGCCAGGACACCCGTCGGTCGGGCGACATGTTGGCCGCGGCACTGGTCGCTGGCGGGACCTCGCTGGGGGCCGATGTCCACCGCGTCGGCGTCTGTCCCACGCCGGCCCTGGCCTTTTTGACCGCGAGCGGCCCGTACGCCGCCGGCATCATGGTCTCCGCGTCGCATAACCCGGCTCGGGATAACGGGCTCAAGGTCTTCGATGACCAGGGACTCAAGCTCGATGAGGACGGCGAGCACGAGTTGGAGACGCTCATGGCCCATCAGGCCGAGCTGGCCCATCCTGCCAACGAGGGCATCGGCCGGGAGTCCGATGCGACGTCCATGTTGGCCTCGTACACGGACCATCGCACGGCCATCGCTCGGCGCATCGATTGTCGTCTGCAGGTCGCCCTGGACTGTGCCAACGGCTCGGGTAGCGTGGTCGCGCCGGTCATCCTGGCGGCCACCGGCGCGAGCATGGCAGTCCATTTCGCCTCACCCGACGGCCTCAACATCAACCTCGATTGCGGCGCCACTTCGCCCGACGCGTTGGCCGCCATCGTGGCCGCCTCCGATGCCGACGTGGGCTTCTGTCTCGATGGCGATGCTGACCGTTGTGTGGCCATCGATGAGACTGGGACGGTCGTCGATGGCGACCAGCTGATCGGCCTCATCTGTCTGGACCGCCTCGGCCGAGACGCGCTGGGCGGTTCCACAGTGGTCGTCAGCGTGCTCTCCAACGGCGGGCTCACCGAGACCATAGAACGCGGCGGTGGGCGCGTCATCCGCACGCCGGTGGGCGACCGGCATATACATCAAGCCATGGTCCGGTCAGGTGCGGGCGTAGGCGGTGAGAAGAGCGGACACGTCATCCTCATCGAGCGCGGACCGATGGGTGATGGTGTCCTCACCGCGCTGGAAGTGATGGACATCATGGTCCGCACCGGGTCGCCGCTGTCCGAGCTGGCCAGGCGCATCCGGCTCTTTCCACAGCAGCAAAGGACGATCGCCGTTCGTCATAAGGACGGCTGGGAGACGGATGGTCGCCTGTTGGCGGCGGTCGGTGAGGTGGCTGCCGAGCTGGCCGGTCGCGGACGCGTGTTGGTCCGTCCGTCAGGCACTGAGGCCGCCCTTCGCATCATGATCGAAGGCGACGATGCGGCGCGCATCTCGGTCCTGGCCGACCAGCTGTCGGCTCTCGCCGACGAGCGACTAAACTAGCCGGCCACCGAGCAGGAGTCATCGACCGGTCCATGTGTGGCATCGTCGGATACATCGGCCCGCGCGAAGCAGCACCCATCCTGCTCGAGGGGTTGGCGCGCCTCGAGTACCGCGGATACGACTCGGCGGGCATCGCGCTGGTCACCCCGGCTGGCGACCTCTTCCTCGAGAAGCGGGCCGGCAAGCTCGCCAACCTGCGCACCGCGCTGCTCGATGTCACGCCATCGGCCGCGGTCGGACTCGCTCATACCCGCTGGGCGACCCACGGCCGTCCCAATGACCTGAACGCCCATCCCCATGTCGATTGCACGGGCGAGGTCACCGTCATCCACAACGGCATCATCGAGAACTTCAAGGAGTTGCGCGACGGACTCGCTGCCCGAGGCCACCGACTCGAGTCGGACACGGATACCGAAGCCATCGCTCACCTTGTGGAAGAGGCATACCAGGGCGACATCGCGGAAGCCGTCCGCGTAGCACTGCGCCAGGCGCGCGGGGCGTACGCGCTCGTAGTGCTGCACCGGCAGGAGCCAGATCGCCTGGTCGGGGCACGCATGAACGTGCCGCTCATCGTCGGCCTGGGCGACGGTGAGAACTTCCTGGCATCGGACGTGGCTGCCGTGCTGGCCCACACCCGGCGGGTCATCTTCCTCGAGGAAGGCGACGTGGTCGACCTGGACGCCCGCGAGGTCAACGTCACGGGCCTCGATGGCTCACCCCGCGAGCGACTGGTGGAGGAGGTGACGTGGACGCTGGAGGCGGCCGAGAAGGGCGGCTACGAGCACTTCATGCTGAAGGAGATCAACGAACAGCCCGGAGCGCTGCGTTCTTGCATCGCCGGACGGATCCATGACGATGAGATCCGCGTCGACGAGCTGGCGCCCGTGCGCGACGCCATAGAGCGCGCCGAGCGGGTCGAGCTCGTGGCATGTGGCAGTGCCGGCTACGCGGCCGCCGTTGGTGCCTACGTCTTCCAGGCATGGACCGGCCTGCCCGCCCGCTGGAACATCGGCTCCGAGTTCCGCTACAGCCCGCCGCCGCTGGATGAGAGGACGCTGGTCATCGCGGTCACCCAGTCGGGGGAGACGGCGGACACGCTCGCGCCCGCCCGACTCGCGCGCGAGCGGGGCTGCCCCATCATCGCCGTCACCAACACGGTCGGCTCGGCCATCACGCGCGAGGCTGATGCGGTCCTCTTCCTGCAGGCCGGCCCCGAGGTGGCCGTGGTGGCGACGAAGACCTTTGCGACGCAGGTCACCAGCCTGGTACTGCTGGCGGCGGCGGTCGCCAAGGTCCGTGGGCGACTGGCACCGGCCATGGAACGCGGACTGGTCCATGCACTGCGCGAGTTGCCGGACAAGGCACAGGCAGCCATCGCCGCGACGGCCGATCCGGCTCGAGACCTGGCACGGCGGTACGTCGACTCGCGCGGCTTCATGTTCGTGGGCCGGGGGGTCACCTATCCCGTCGCGCTGGAGGGTGCGCTCAAGCTCAAGGAGGTGAGCTACGTCCATGCCGAGGGCTACGCCGCCGGCGAACTGAAGCATGGGCCTATCTCGCTGCTCGATGCGGAGGTGCCGCTGGTGGCGGTCGCCACCTGCTCGAGCACGCGCGAGAAGATCGTCAGCAACGTCATGGAGGGTCGCGCCCGCGGCGCCCGGGTCCTGGCCATCGCCACCGAAGGCGATACCGCGATGCTCGATTACGCCGACGACATCCTGTGGGTACCGGATACCATCGAGGCGCTCAGCCCTGTCCTGGCGGTCATCCCGTTGCAGGCGTTCGCCTATCACACCGCAGTGGCCCGGGGCACTGACGTCGATCAGCCCAGGAACCTCGCCAAGTCGGTCACCGTCGAGTAGCCGCCTTGGCCCGTGCTCTCAGCGCGCCGGAGGGCACCAGCGAGCTTGGCATCGACATCGTCAAGGTCGAGCGCATCCGGGCCGTGCTGGACCGCTTCGGCGAGCGCTTCACGCGGCGCATCCTGACCGACGATGAGCGGTCATACGTACGTGACAGGCAAGAGACCCTGGCCGGCCGATGGGCCGCCAAGGAAGCGGTCAGCAAGGTCCTGGGGTTGGGCGTGCGGGGCGTGGGCTGGCGGGAGATAGAGATCGAGCGCATGCCGACCGGGCAACCCAGCGTCCGACTCCACGATCGGGCGGCCCGTCGCGCGGAGCAACTCGGCATGTCGCGGATCGCGGTGTCCATCAGCCATGAGGCCGAATACGCCGTCGCGGTCGCCTTCGGCATCCGCACCCAGGGTGGCCGGTACGTCTTCCCGCTGGACATCGAGGCGCGCCTGGATGAGCGTGAACGGAAGCTCCTCGCGCGGATGGAGCGCTTGCGCGAGGTGGACCGGTCGGTCGGCGAGCTCGCCGAGGTCGGCGAGGTCGGCGAGGAGGGCCGGGAGGGGCAGGCTCCCCGGTGAGCGGCGCGCCGGCAGCTGCCGTGCAGGAGCTCGATCAGGCGGCGGTCAGTCGACTCCTGCCGGTCCGCCAGAGCGATGCCCACAAGCAGACGCACGGCCGACTGGTGGTCGTGGCTGGATCGCTCGACTATCTTGGGGCGGGCCTGCTCACCACGCTGGCCGCCGTCCGGGCGGGTGCCGGCCTTGTCTGTCTGTGCGTACCGGCGTCACTGCAGGGTCTGGTCGCTGGACGAGTGCCCGAAGCGATAACGGCCGGCCTGGCCGAAAGCGCACCGTACGAGGTCGATGCCGCCAGGGCCCTGGTCGAGCTGGTCGGCCAGGAAGGGGACGCGCTGGTCATCGGACCGGGCATGGCCGCCGGTACCGGCACCCGAGAGCTGGTCTCACTGGTGGCGCAGCGGGCCGGATCGCCGGTGGTGCTTGATGCGCAGGCACTCAACGTACTGGCGGCGACCGATCGATGGTGGGAGCGGTGCCAGCTCGACGCGGTGCTCACTCCGCACCCCGGCGAGTTCGCGCGCCTGGACGGCGCTCCGGTCGGCGGCCGGGACGACGAGCGAGCCTCACGGGCAGCTGCGGCGGCCGCTCGGTGGGGTCAGGTGGTCGTGCTCAAGGGTGCCCGCACGGTCATCGCTTCGCCCACCGGTCAGACCTCGCGCGCCCCGTTCGCCGAGCCGGTGCTGGCTACCGCCGGCACGGGCGACGTGCTCGCCGGCATCATCGGTGCGCTGCTCGCGCAGGGGATGGCTCCGTTCGATGCCGCTCGCGCCGGCGTCTGGCTGCATGGCATGGCCGCCGTGGATTGGCGGTCGCGTCATGGTGACGCCGGCCTGGCCGCCTCTGATCTGCCGC
>JACCYW010000206.1 GCA_013696275.1 Chloroflexota bacterium
GACTCATCAAGGTCGGCCGCGGCGGGGTCCAGGCCTACGCGCTTCCGTCACGCGTCGACGATCGCGAGATATCGGGCGAAGAGCGGCTTCGTCAGCTGCTGCGCGGCCTACCGCTCGAGATACGGCAATCCGGTCTGCTACTCGTCGTCAAGACCATCCCGGGCAGTGCGCACGCCATCGCCTCCGCCCTGGATCGTGCCCAGTGGCGCGAGGTGGCGGGATCCCTGGCCGGTGACGACACGCTGTTCATCGCCGTGGCCGACCGGACCGGCCTCCAGCGGCTCTGGAAGAGGTTGCTGAGGTTGGCCGGCTGAGCGATCCTCGGGTCATCCGGGCCGCAGCGCCCGCTCGCAGACCGGCGGCCCGGACCGCCATCTTGTGCCGGAGGGGCACCACAGAGCCACGACTTGCCTTGCGGTGCAGACTCTGTGTCGGCTCGGCGATGGCGTCAGCATGCGGCACAAAGTAGGGACCCTGGCTATGATCGATGGCCCTTTGATGCCCCTCTGGCACGATCGATCTTCGACACGCCTTCGCGCCGCGACGGAGCCGCTGCTCGCTACGCCCTACGCCATCCCGGCGCCGGTCGCCAGGGAGACCGCCTGGATATCCGCATCAAGGCCGGTCCTGGCCAGGTAGCCGGCGTGCACATCGGCGGCGAATCGGTCGACCGCCTCCGGAGCTACCAGATTGATGGTGCAGCCGCCGAAGCCTGCCCCGGTCATCCGGCTGGCGAACATGCCAGGGACCGCCTCTGCCAGCGTGACGAGCGCATCCAGCTCGGGTGAGGAGACCTCATAGAGGTCGCGGAGCGAACGATGACTGGCTGCGAACAGACGACCGACCCCGAGCAGATCACCCTTGCGGAGGGCTTCGACGACGGCCCGGACGCGCTCGTTCTCGCGAACCACGTGTCGGGCGCGACGGATGCCGATCGGATCCAGGTGGTGGGCGTGGCGCTCGAGCATGGGACCATCGACATCACGCAGAGCGGCGACCGGCTCGCCGGCCGCCTGGAGCGTCCTCACGACGTCCTCACACTCGGAGCGCCGTGTGTTGTAGGCAGACGACGCCAGGTCGCGAGGCGCCCGGCTATCGCAGATCACGAGTCTGGCTCGCTCCAGCGGCAGCCGGACCCCTTCGTGGAGGAGCGCCCGACAGTCCAACAGGAGCGCCGCGTCGGGTCGGCCGAAGACCACTGCGAACTGGTCCATCAGGCCCGATCGCACGCCGACATAACGGTTCTCTGCTCGCTGGCAGGCCTTGGCCAGGGCCATCGGGTCGATCGGCGGTGGATGCTGGGCGGACAATGCCCAAGCGGACGCGACCTCCAGGGCAGCCGACGAAGACAGGCCCGACGAGATGGGCAAGGTCGACGAGATGGTGCCGCGCAGCCCCGTCATCGCTATGCCCTCGACGGCCAGTTCGCGCGCCACTCCCTGTGGGTAGTCGATCCAGCTGCCGCCCGACGGGCCGATCGCGTCCAGATCGAAGGCCAAGGTCTCGTCCTCATCGAGACGGGTCAACACCACCCGGCGATCATCGGTCCGTCGGTATGAGATCCGCAGCTCCCGATCGATGGCCGCGGGCAGCACGAAGCCGTCGTTGTAGTCGGTGTGCTCGCCGATCAGGTTGACGCGACCGGGCGCCCGGACGACCAGCTCGGTCATGTGCCGACCGGCTGGGCCACTGACTCCTCCTCGTCGGTGAGCTCCATCGGGTCCCCCGGACCGGCCGCCCGCAGGGTGGCAGCGGTCACTTCGGGCAGGGTGTCGTTGATGAAGACTCCTGCCCCGGCTTCCGACCCGGCCAGGTATTTGAGTTTGTGAGCCGTTCGATGTGGTGGATATGTCTCGAAGTGCAGGTGGAACGCGTCGTGCTCGCCACCGTCCGTCGGACGCTGATGGAGGGCCATGATGTAGGGCAGCGGAAAGCCGAACAGTCCGTCGTACTTGAGCACGCTCGCCTTGAGGCAGCGAGCGAGGTCTTCCACTTCCGCGCCGCTGAGTTCGTGCAGCCAGCCCACATGGCGCAGCGGACTGAGGTGCAACTCGTACGGCCAGCGCGCGAAGAATGGCACCACCGCCTGCCAGTGCTGGGTCCGAAAGACGACCCGCCGGCCATCCGACCGTTCGGCCTCGACAAGGGCGCACCAGAGGCACTCATCATGCGCTGCCCGGTGATCGCGAGCTGCGTTGGCCTCAGCTGCCAGCACCGGCGGCAGCATCGGGTAGGCATA
>JACCYW010000226.1 GCA_013696275.1 Chloroflexota bacterium
GCGACCTATCGGCTTCTGGCTCCCTGTCGACCTGGATCAGTACCGGTCGGCCCATCGTCACTTCCGACCTGCCCCAGTTCCGCGAATACGATGCGCTGGTGCCAGGCGCTCTGCGCATCTTCCGACCTCTGACCGCGCAGGCATTCGCTGACGGCGTCCGCCAGGCGCTGGATGAGGTGCCACCGCCCCAGGACGAGCGCGTCATCCGGCTGCGCGATCACCTCCTGACGCCCCGGGCGGTAGAGGCGTACGAAGCCGTCTACCGCGAAGCCCTGGCCACGGACGAAGGTCCTACGAGTCCGGATCGCTGATCGGTAGGCGACTGTCAACGTACGCGTCAGTGGCACCCACGTGTGGCACGGACCAAACGTGCGGCCGTCACAGGCGCTCCGTGCGTCCGTCATTGGCGAGGCGGTCCACCACGAGCTTCACATCCTGCGCGCGGTCGCGGGCACAGATGAGAACGGCATCCGGTGTGTCCACGACCACGACGTCACTCAGCCCCACGGTCACCACCAGCCGGCCGCCGGCGGCATGCACCAGCAGACCACGAGAGTCGATATCAAGGGCATCCGAACCGGGCTCGGCGCGAACGGCGTTGCGGGCGTCGCCCTCGGCGAGTTCCTCATGCAGCGCCGCCCACGAGCCGACATCGCTCCAGCCCACGTCGAGCGGCACGCAACTGACCCGACCCTGGAGGGACGCTGGCTCCAGCAAGGCATGGTCGATCGACGTCCGCCGCAGGCCGGCATAGGCGGGCGCCAGGTCTCCCGCGGTGACGCCGCCTTCCAGCGCGGTCAGGATGTCCGGCGCGTGCTCACGGAGACCGTCCAGCAGCGCATCTCGCCGCCATACGAAGATGCCAGCATTCCAATAGGCACGACCACTCGTCAGCAGTCGCACGGCGCGTGAGTGGTCGGGTTTCTCCACGAAGCGCTCCACCGGCACGACATCGCCCGACCGGTCCGGCTGGTCAGGACGAACGACCACGTAGCCATACCCCGTCTCAGGGCCACTTGGTCGAATGCCAAGGGTGACCAGGTGACCACCATCCGCGGCGCGTGAGGCAGTGGCCAAGGCGGAGCGCAGGCCCGCTTCGTCGACCACCAGGTGGTCGGCTGGCAACACCGCCATCACCTCGTCGGCGGGACGGTCGATGGCCAGCGCGGCCAGCGCGACCGCCGCTGCCGTATTCCGTCCCACCGGCTCGGCGATGAGGTTGGATGACGGCACGTCCGGCAACTGCTCGCGGATCAGATGGCCATAGCGGGCATCCGCGACCAGGTACACGTCCTCCGGACCGACCAGCGGAGAGAGGCGCGCGACCGTGGATGCCAGGAGCGTGACGTTGCCGGCCAGGGCGAGGAACGGCTTGGGACGCGCCGTGCGGCTGAGCGGCCAGAGGCGGGTCCCTCCACCACCAGCCAGGATCACGGCGTACACGGCGCGATCCTACCGCGGGCCGGGGTTCGATAACATCCCGACGTGACGACGCCTGCCGCCCCGGTCGGTCCCCACAAGCCGGCCTGGCCATCGGGCGTGCGACCGGGCGACCCTCGGCCTACGCCCATCAGGTTGACCAACCTGTGGCGCTGGGCGCAGCTCACGTGGCGGGCCGAGCGACGCTACTACGGACGCCTGGATCGACCGGTCCGCCTCACTTCCACCCGGCTGGCGGCGTCGATCCGGCCGCATCTCGACGATGCGCTGTTCATCGTGGGTGCCCCGCGGTCGGGTACGACGTTCCTGGGTGACTGCATCGGACGGCTACCTGAGATCTCCTATCACCACGAGCCACCGGCCACCAAGGCAGCCGGCCGTTACGTGTACGAAAAGACCTGGGGCTCGACGCGTGCGCGGTGGTTCTACCGATCGGTCTATTCCTGGCTCATCCGAGTGGAGCTCGACGGACACCTCCGCTTCTGCGAGAAGACGCCCACCAACTCCCTGCTCATCCCCTTCCTGGCTCGAGCCTTCCCGCGCAGTTCGTACATCCACATCATCCGCGACGGTCGTGATGCCGCCCTATCGCACATGCAGAAGCCGTGGCTCCTGGAGTCGTCGCGTGGATCGACCATCCGCGAGCCGGGCGGCTACCTGTTGGGGCCGTACGCCCCGTGGTGGGTCGAGCCTGCCCGGCGCGACGAGTTCGAAGCGACCAGTGATCTGCACCGCATGATCTGGTCATGGCGGCGATATACAGAGGCCGCCATGGGCGATGGGCAGACGCTCGGGCCACAACGCTATCTGGAGATCCGCTACGAAGACCTGATCAAGGACCCGGCTGCGGCGGGCGAGCGCATGCTCGACTTCATGGGCATCAAGGACACGGCGTCGCGTGCCGCGTTCATCGCCGCCACAGGGCGCGCAGAGCCGAGCGGCGCAGGTGGCTGGCGAGATGAGCTTTCGAGCGCCGACCTGGCCATCATCGAGGCCGACTCGGGTGATCTCCTCCGACGCCTGGGTTACGGCGCCTAGGGGTCACAGCGCTCGACATTTCTCGTACGTTCGACTATTGTGGAACGATGAGGAGTCCCAGTGTCATCGTCGAGGCGAGAGCCGCTTACGAATTGCTCATGTCGCTGGCGGTCGTGGCCGACCGTGATGAGGCGCCTGCCCTCGAGATCGGGCCTGAGTGGCTCGCCCGGGTCCACTCCCTCGCCGGGCCCGAGCTCATCGAGTCGGTGCGCCGACTGTCCGGCGACTGTGGTTGGGTCTTCGGCAACGTGCTCGGGCTGGCCATCGACACTCCTGAACCGCGTGACGGCGCCGCGTTCGCGAGGCACCTGGCCGCCCTGCCAGCGCGCGAGATCCACCTGGCACTGGTGGGCGCCACCATCCGACCCTTTCGCCGACAGACGCCAGCAGAGACGATGGAAGCAGCCATCGATGGCGACCCTACCGCCCGCCGATCGTTCCTGCGCACTTCCTTTCCGGAGCACCCGACCTGGCCGGCCGCCCTGGAAGGTCTGCTGAGTCGATCGTCGCTCGCGACCAAGGGTCTCCTGCTCCAGGTGGTCAAGGGTTGGAACGAGCGCGTCTTCCGCCACGAAGGACCGCCACTGATGGCCGTGGCGGAACGTGACGCAGCCGAGAAAGGGGCGCTCGCTGCTGACTTGACGGCAACGGCGCTCATCGATCTCGCGACGCGAGGTTGGGACTACGTGCCAGAGCCGGGCGTGACCCGGGTGATCCTGGCGCCCAGCGTCGTCCAGCGCCCGTGGGTGACCACGTGCGACCACGGCGACACGCGCATCTTCTGCTACTCGGTGGCTGACGAGAGCTTCGGTGCCACCAGGGGGGATCCGCCGGCCTTTCTGGTGCGACGGCTCAAGGCGCTCGGTGACGCCCGTCGGCTGCTCATCCTCCACCGACTGGGGGCGGAGCGCCGCACCCTCCAGGAGCTGGCGACCGAGTTCGGCATGCCCAAGACGACGCTCCATCACCACCTGGCCGTCCTGCGAGCGGCCGGTCTCATCCGGCTGCGCGACGACGCTTCGCGCCAATACAGCCCCCTGGCCGCGCGCTACGACCTGCTGGTCGAGGCGATCCCCGGCACTTGGGAGGCACTGACCACTTATCTCTCTCTGGAGGACCGACCATGCGAGTAGGGCTGCAGCTCCCCTCATTCACCTTCCCCGACGGCCCGGCAGTCATCGGACCGACGCTCGAGGAGGTCGCTCAGGCCGCCGAAGAAGCCGGTTTCGCCAGCCTGTGGGTGATGGACCACTTTTTCCAGGTGCCCGAAGGGACGGGCTGGGGCGGGCCCGAGGCACCGATGCTGGAGGCGTACACGACCCTTGGTTTCCTGGCCAGCGCGACCCGTCGGATGCGTCTGGGTGCGATGGTCGGAGGCGTCCACTTCAGGTCCCCAGCCATCGTCGCCAAGGCCGTTACGACGCTGGATGTCCTGTCCGGTGGCCGCGCCTACCTGGGCATCGGCGCCGGCTGGTATCGCCGCGAAGCGGACGGCCTGGGTCTCCCGTTCCCGGCGCTGGCGGAACGGTTCGACCGGTTGGAGGAGCTGCTGCTGGCGCTCCATCACCTTTGGTCAGGGGATCGCCAGCCTTTCCGGGGACGGTTCACCACGATGGCCGAGCCCATCCTGTCGCCGATGCCCCTGACGCAGCCCCATCCGCCCATCATGATCGGCGGCGGAGGCGAGCGGCGCACCCTGCGTCTGGTCGCCCTTTACGGCGACGCTTGCAACTTCCTGGTGCCGGATCCGGGCGAGAGCCGGCGAAAGCTCAAGGTCCTTCGTGCCCACTGCACGAGACTCGATAGGGATTACGACGCCATCGAGAAGACAGCCCTGCTGGAGGTCGACCTTCGGCCGGGACGCCAACGGCCAGCGGACGTGGTGGCGATGATCGCGCAGCAGGCTGATGAAGGCATCGAGCACGTCATCGTGAACATGCCCGAT
>JACCYW010000249.1 GCA_013696275.1 Chloroflexota bacterium
GACTCACTGTCTGCACCCAGGACGTAGGCTTCCGAAGCTTCAGGTCGATCGATGTCGTCGTCATCTAGGGAGGAGGAGCGCCGTTGCATATCGTCGTCCTGCTGAAGGCTGTCCCGGTCGTCGGAACGGAGCGGCTCGATCCCAGCGCGTACGTCCAGCGGGCGCAGCTAGAGGCTAATGGCAACGACGAATACGTCCTGGAGAAGGCACTCAAGCTGACGGAGGCGAACGGCGGCGAGGTCTCGTTGCTGTCGATGGGCCCACCGGCTGCTTTGGACGCCCTGCGCAAGGCACTCGCGATGGGCGCCACGCGGGCATATCACGTGACTGACGACGCCATCGCCGGATCATGCATCCGAGCCACCGTCGCCATCCTGGCCGCGGCCCTGCGCAAGCTGGAGTTCGACCTGCTCTTCGTCGGCGCGGACACGTCAGACGGACTGGGCGGTGTGGTCGCGCCGGCCCTGGCGGCGAGGTTGGGCCTGCCCTACCTCTCCTACGCATCAGAGATAGAGCCGCTCGACGGAGGCGTCCGAGTGCGCCGACTCTCGGCCGCTGGCTACGACGTACTGGAGGCCCCGACACCCGCCCTCGTGATGGGCACCCAGGTCCTGGGTGAGCCGCGCTACCCATCGCTGCGCGGCATCATGCAGGCGCGCAGCAAGGAGGTCGTGACCTGGTCGCTGGCTGACCTGGGCATCGAGCCCCCATCGGTCGGTGAGTCCGGGGCCACGACGCGGTTGACCGGGTCGAAGGCGCCTCCTGCGCGGTCGGGTGCACAGGTCGTACGCGCATCCCCGGAAGAGAGCGTGACCGCGGTAATCGACTTCCTGGCGGCAAGGAGGCTCATCTGATGGTCACCGTCTGGGCTGTCGGTGAGGTGGCGGACGGTAAGCCATCCAAGCTCACGCTGGAGCTGGCGACCACTGCCCGAAGCCTCGGCGGCGGCGAGACCGCGACGCTCCTGGTGGGGGAAGGTGCAGCCGCAGCTGCTGCGGAGGTCGCCGCCTTTTCCACCAGGGTGATGGTGGTCGAAACGGGCGCTCCAGGCGGTCCGGTGGCCGCGAGCATGGCGACCAGGATCGCTGCCTTGGTATCCCAACGCTCGCCTGACCTGCTGCTCATCGGCGCCACGCCGGACGGCAAGGACGTCGCGGGCGCTCTTGTCGGCCTGACCGACCTGCCCATCTTGGTCAATGGGTCGGGTATGACGTGGGAGGACGGCGCGCCCCATGTGGAGATGAGCACGTTCGGTGGCCGGCTGGTCACCCGTAGCACCTTCACCGGCTCCCGGGGCATCATCCTCATCCGCCCTTCCTCGGTCACCGCCGAACAGGCCCAGCAGACAGGTGAAGTGGAGGCGATCCCGCTGGACGCAGTCGACGAGCTGCCGCCTGTGCGGGTCACTGACCGTGTGGCGAAAGCCGGTGCCGCAGCATCCATCGACGATGCACGCGTCATCGTCGGCGGCGGTCGTGGCGTTGGCGATGCGCAGGGCTTCCGGCTCATCCAGGATCTGGCCGATGCGCTCGGCGGCGCAGTCGGCGCCACGCGGGCCGTGGTCGACGCCGGCTGGATCGCCTACGGTCAACAGATCGGTCAGACGGGCAAGATCGTCAAGCCGTCGCTCTACCTCGCCTGCGGTATCAGCGGTGCCATCCAGCACAAGGTCGGCGTCCAGACCGCGGGCACCATCGTGGCCATCAACAAGGACCCCGACGCGCCCATCGCCGAGTTCGCCGACCTGCTGGTGGTGGGCGACCTCTTCCAGATCGTGCCAGCCCTCACCGAGGCTATCCAGGCGCGCCGCCGTGGATCATCCTGAGTGACTTGGCGACCAGCTGCTGTCGGGACCATGGCCAGCCTCTCGCACACGTTCACCACCCACGATGTGAAGCGATACGCGAGCCTCACGGGCGACCGGAACCCTCTCCACTTCGATGAAGGCTTCACGGCGCGCACCAAGGTTGGTGGGCTCATCGTCCATGGCGGGCTGACGGCAGGCCTCTTCAACGCCTTGGTCGCAGAGCAGCTGCCCGGTCCGGGCAGTGTCTTCTTGCACCAGGAATGGGACTATCCCGCCGCCGTCTACATCGGTGACAGCGTGACCGCACAGGTGGAGGTCCTGTCCGCACGGTCGGACAAGCCGGTCACCCGACTGAGGTGCACCGCGCGCCGAGACGATGGAACGGTCGTACTCCGCGGCGAGAGCCTGGTATACACGATGCTGCCGGATGGCGAGCCGGGCGCCTGACGGCGCGGATCCGCCGGGTCGGTGGCGGATCCTGCTGGTCCTGTCGGCCGGCTTGCTCCTTGCCATGACGCCGTGGTTGAGCGCTTCGGCGGTCGGCGCGGCACTGCGGACCGAATGGTCGCTTTCCGCGGTCGAGCTCCCGTGGCTGACCATCGCAGTGCAGATCGGGTTCGCTTCCGGCGCCCTCGTGCTGGCGGCCACGGGCGCAGCCGACGTGCTGCCCGCGCCTCGGGTCTTCGCCATCGGCGCCTTTCTGGCCGCGACGGCGAATCTGGGCTTTGGGTGGCTGGCCACCGACCTCGGTTCCGCGCTGGCGTTCCGGTTCCTGACCGGTGTGGCACTGGCCGGTGTCTATCCGGTGGCGATGAGGCTGATCGTCGGTTGGTTCCGTGCGCAGCGTGGCCTGGCCGTGGGCGTGGTCATCGGATCGTTGACCATCGGGACGGCTCTGCCGTATTTGGTCTCCGGCCTTGGCGTGATGTCGGGCGCGGACTGGCGGATCATCGTCGTGCTGGCCAGTCCGGCCGCCGTCCTGGGCGGCATGCTCACACTCGTCTTCACGCGAGCGGGCCCATTCGATATACCTGCTCCTCGCTTCAGCTTGTCGATCGCGGCCCAGGCGTTGCGCGCACCCGCCGTGCGATTGGCCAATCTGGGGTATCTGGGCCACATGTGGGAGCTCTACGGCATGTGGACCTGGATCCCGCTATTCCTCGCCGCGAGTTTCCTGGCGGCCGGTCTGCCGGATCCAGCCGCTCCGGGTCTAGCGGCCTTCGCCGTAGTGGCTATCGGCGGCGTGGGCTGCATCGTGGCTGGCCTGGTGGCCGACCGGTGGGGTCGGACGACCGTCACGATCACGGCGATGGCGATAAGTGGAGGGACCGCCCTCATGGCAGCCATCATGTTCGGAGCATCACCGTTGCTCGTCGTGCTCGTATGCCTCGTGTGGGGCTCGACCATCGTTGCGGACTCAGCCCAATTCTCGGCTGCGGTCACCGAGCTATCGCCACCGGGGACCGCCGGCTCTGCGCTGGCACTGCAGGTCGCAGCTGGTTTCATGCTGACCACGGTCACCATCCTGGTAGCCGGAGCGCTTGGCCTGGAGGCGGGTGATGCCGGCTGGCGGGTGGCTTTCGCCATGCTTGCGCTCGGTCCCGCTGTGGGGATCGTTGCGATGTGGCGGCTACGCGGCCGTCCGGAAGCCTTGCTGCTGGCTGGTGGGCGTCGCTGACCTCGGAGCTTACCCGGACGGATCGCCGTCCTCGACACCGAGCCACCTGGGGTTGACGCCGCAGCGGTCGGGCGCTAGGGTGACCCTCCCTCCCTCCTTGGAGTGACGATGACTGGGCCGGTGAGAACCTGGCGTCTTCGACCCGCCGGTGCAGGCCGCGTGCGCTGGGTGCCGCTCCGTGATGGCTCGCACCCGCCCAGTTCGATCCGTGCGGCCCCGCAGCGATCTGTGCAAGGGGGCAAGGCCCGCGCCCCACCGAGCCCTTGCGTGGACGGTTGACGCACCCGGATGTGTCTGGCTCATAGCCAGCCTGTATCGCTTGAGCACGAGGAAGATCCCCATGAGAAGGGTAACGAGATCGCGGCGGTGGCACTTCGGCATCCTCGGCGCGCTGACGGCGCTGGTCCTCACTGGACTTACAGGGTCGACCTTCGCGGCGCCGCAGCAGCGGCAAGCCTCGCTGGAAGAGCATCTTGAGCATCTCGCGTCGCTAGGGCGGGATGTGATCCGTGAGAAGCCCCGGGAGATCCGGACCGCGATCACGTTCGGCGGGATCCGAGATCTGCGCGCGCTTGGCAAACTCGCCGACTCTGCGGCGGCCGCAGGAGCGGCGCTCCCGGGGCGCGCGCAGCTGGCGCCAACCGTCCTTGCCGCGGGCCAGGCGAGCGACCCGTTCCAACCATCCGACCTCACCTCACGGCTCGCTGGGATGACCCAGAGCGAGACAAGTGCGGCCTGGTGCGGGGACAACGCGGTCATCGGGTTCAACGACTCGGGAAGCTTCATCGCGACCGCTTTCCTCAACAGGAGCGCGAGCGGGAGCCTGAGCTTCAATGGCTGGTCCCGCTCCAGTAACGGTGGGGCATCCTACGCCGACCAAGGCGCTCTGACGGCCGACCCTCTGCCTGCGGACGTCATGTTCCGCGACCTGTTCGGCGACCCGGTTCTCGGGTGCACGAGCAGCGCGGACTTCTACTACGTCTCCCTCGCCATCGACAGTGGATTCGGCTTTGCGACCAGCGACTCTGGGATCTCGGTCTCACGCTCGCACGACGGCGGGAACACGTTCGGCCGCGCCGTCATGGCAGCAAGCAAAGACCTGGCCGCGGGCCACTTCCTCGATAAGCCGTGGCTGGCTGTCTCGCCGGGTCCCTCGTCCGCGGCTGGTGACGACATCCTGCACGTGACGTACACCGACTTCGATGGGACAGGAACGTCACCTTGCGGCGTGGACGTGGCGCGGACGGCGATCGAGTACGTCCGTTCGACCGATGGTGGAGCGACGTGGTCCGCCCCGAGTGTCATCGAGGAGACGTGCGGCGGTACGTTCGTCCAGGGATCGCAGGTCGAGGTCGGCGTCGACGCCGAGGTGTTCGTCGCCTGGGAGCACTACGGCTCCTTCGAGACGGGTCGGGATATCCGGCTGCGGCGTTCGGGCAACGGTGGCTCGAGCTTCGGACCCTCACGGATGGTCTCCGCCGTCGTGCCCGTCGGGAATGGGTTCCTCCTCCAGGGCGCGTTCCGCGCATTCATCGATCTCCAGGGCCTGGCGGTCGACCGCTCGAACGGTCCGAATCGGGGCACGGTCCACATCTCATGGCATGACGGGCGCAATCGCTCCAAGCCCGATCCGTTCGGCTTCTGCGACGCTCGGCCCAGGTACTGCTTCGGGGACATCCTGACGACGCGCTCGTCTAACGACGGGATGTCATGGTCGACGCCCCTTCGGGTGAATGACGACGCGATCGACCTTGGAGCCGATCAGTTCATGCCGGCTATCGATATCGATAGCGACGGGACGGTCTGGGTCGCCTACCACGACCGGCGGCGCGACGCACGGAACCTGCTCATCGACACATTCCTGGCCAGGTCGGACGACGGCGGATCCAGCTTCTCCGAGGAGCGCCTCACGAGCCGTAGTTTCCCCGCTATCACAGGCTCACAGGACCTGTTGGTGAATCCGAGATACATGGGCGACTACATAACAGTGGCCCATGATGCGACGGGCGGGCGCTCGGGAGTCATCGTCGCCTGGGGAGACAACTCACGCGGCGACGCGAACGTGCTCCAGGACCGCCGGTGATG
>JACCYW010000257.1 GCA_013696275.1 Chloroflexota bacterium
GAGCTTGCGCGGTACCCCTTCGCGCAGCGGACGGGGCCGGCTGGTCACGGGGGCGAACGGGTTGACCACGGCGGCCTCGAACGCTTCGGTCGAATCATCCTCCTCAGCCGTCAGGAATGGGTTGTCATCCATCGTCCGCGGCGCGGGCGCGAATGGATTGCCGGCCAGGCTGGGCCGTCCGGATGGTCGTAGAGGGGCCTGGCCGGGCGTCAACCAGGAGGGTCGGGCGGCCTTGCTGCCGCGGTCGGCATCCTCCCAGTGGTCGCACGTCCGATGGTCGAAGCGCGGATCGACGCACGGCGGCAGGGACGCGAACGAGGCGGCATCGGCGATGTCGACGATGTGCGGCTGGTCCATCCCGGCCGAGTGTACCTGCGGGGCCGACCCTCCGAGGGACGTCAGTCGGTGAAGCGGAACGACCCGATGATCGACTGGAAGGCCGGCTCGTCACGAGCCAGCTGATCGGCCGCGGTGACGAAGGTGACCAGGAACGCTCGCTCGCCCTGGATGACCAGGTACGTCGCCAGCGACCCGGTCCCGGCGCTCGTCGTGACGTCGAAGCGGAAGCGGGTCGCCGGACCTGCCGGCAGGGCCACCGACTCACGCGTGACCGGCGCCACTACACCTGGCAGCCGTCCCAGTGCGGACGCCACCACCCCGGCCACGAACTCATCAGGGAAGCCGAAGGTCGGCTGGACCAGGACGTTCGCGTTGGCTGGGATGACACCGCCACTGTGCGCCGGATCGTTGTCCAGAGCGACCATGCTCACCCGGGCTCCGGTGATCTCCAGGTAGGTCCTGATGAGCTCGACCACTTCCGGCTGCTGGCTGGCCAGCACGGCCAGCAGGGCATCGACATCCTCGGGCGCGACTGCCAGGCCATCCCACAGCGGCGGGAGCGTCAGCTCGTAGCCATCGATGCTCCCGAAGACGGTTGCCGTGGGGGCGGGAGTGGGCGATGGCGTCGGGCTCGGTGTCGGGGTCGGCCGTGGCGTGGGCGTCGGCGTCGGGAGGGCCGTGGGCGTCGGCGTGGTCGACGGGCTGATGGCACCGGCTCCGCTCGGGGAGGTGGACGAGGGAGCTGCTGGCGGGCCGAACAGATCGCCGCTGACGACAAGGTAAGCGACCACGCCGACCACGATGAGCGCGACGACCAGGATGGCGGGACGCACCCGCGAAGCATGCCGCAGATGGCGCCAACCAGGCTCGACGCCCGGTCGCATCGGCCTCAGGCGGGCAACAGGTCGAGCAGGTCGCCGGAGCGGACCATCTCCGTGGCGCTGGCGATGTCGGGCCCTGGGTCACGATCCGTGCCCAGATGAGCGATCCGTTGGCGGACCCGCCGGTGCGCCTCCGCTACGCCCGCGCCCGGGAGGACGGAGCCCGTCAGTCGGAAGTCCAGGCCCTGCGCCGCGCACAGCAGCTCGAGGGCCAGGATGCGCTCGACGTTAGCCAGGACATCGCGGGCGTGGCGCGCCGAGATGGAGCCCATCGAAACGTGATCCTCCTGGTTGGCGCTGGTGGGGATGGAATCGGCCGACGCCGGATGGACCAGCACCTTGTCCTCCGAAACGAGCGCCGCGGCGGTGTACTGCAGGAGCATCATCCCGCTGTCGACACCCGGATCCTGGGCCAGGAAAGCCGGCAGGCCGGAGCGGTGGCCGTCGGTGAGGAGAGCGCTCCGCCGCTCGCTGATGGAGCCCAGCTCGGCGATGGCGAGCGCGGCGTAGTCCATCGCCATGGCCACCGGCTGACCGTGGAAGTTGCCGCCGCTGATGACCTTGCCGCCACCGGTGGCGGCCGCGCTCGGGTCGGCGTCCGAACCGTCGGGAAAGATGAGCGGGTTGTCCGTTGCGCTGTTGAGCTCCACCCGCAGAACGCCTCGGACATGCGCGAGCGCATCACGGCTGGCACCGTGGACCTGCGGCGCGCAACGGATGGAGTACGGGTCCTGGACACGGTGCAGGTCAGGATGGTGGGATCGCATCAGCCCCGAATCCCGCAGCAGATGGCGCAACTCGGCCGCCGTGCGGCTCTGGCCGGGATGGGGACGGGCGGCATGGTAGGCAGCCGCGAAGGCCACGTCCGTGCCCAGCAGGGCCTCCGTGCTCATGGCGGCGACCACGCTGGCCGTGGCCGCCAGCCGTTCCGCCGCTACCAGGACGAGCGTGCCGATGGCCGTCATCTGCTGCGTCCCGTTCAGCAAGGCCAGGCCTTCCTTAGCTTCCAGACCCATCGGCTCCAGTCCTACCCGGGCCAGCGCCTCCGCACCCGACAGGCGCTCGTCGCCGATGTCGGCCAGCCCCCGTCCCAGGATGGGCAGCGAAAGGTGGGCCAACGGAGCCAGATCCCCTGAGGCACCGACAGAGCCCTGCTCGGGAACGACCGGGAGGAGCCTCAGACGCAGGAAGTCGAGCAGGCGGTCGACCAGCTCGGGCCGGCAGCCGCTCTGGCCGCGAGCCATCGTGTTAGCCCGCAGCAGCAGCATCGCTCGAACGACCTCGGGCGCGTGCGCTGGACCTACGCCCACCGCGTGGCTGACCAGCAGGTTCTCCTGGAGTCGGCGCACGTCGGCAGGCGCGATGCGCGTCATGGCCAGATCGCCGAAACCGGTGGTCACGCCATAGATCGGTGCGCCCTGCTCGACCAGGTCGGCGATGGTGGCGCGGCTGGCGGCCATCCGCTGCCGGGCTTCAGGACTCAGGACCACCGGCGCGTCCCACCGGGCGACCGATTCGACCTCTTCCGGCTTCAGGTCATGGCCGCTGAGGAGGATGGTCTGGGGCACGCTACCGTAAGTATGGGTACTGGCGTCGAGCTTCAGCCGGTCGCAGCGTCCGGCTCGCACGCTGCAGCGTGCTTCAAGCGGAGCCTGCGCTGGGGCGCGGTCCGACAGCGAGCATAGACCATCGCGCAACCCCCCTCGGGCGCAGTGGCGCGTGGGGCACCGCGTGCGAGCGCCGCCGCAGACGCGGCTGCGCCGGCCGGCGCGAGTGTGGCCCGTCCGGGCTGCCGGCTGGTCGCCATGCCCTGTGCCCGCCCCTTCGAGCCACGGTCGACCACTACCTGTACTC
>JACCYW010000278.1 GCA_013696275.1 Chloroflexota bacterium
CCCGATCCCCCGTGAGTTCATTGGGCCCGAGCCTGCGGTAGTGCCCGGACGTCTGAGGGTTTTATAGTGCGAGTCGCTCAGCCGGGCGCCGCAGTCTCGACAGCGGAGGCGATCGCCCGCTGGGCCATGGACCATTGCCCTGTAGTGGACGCCGTACTGGGCGACGCCGGTCCCGGTCGAATCGAGACCGCCTCCGCCTGACGCCGGATTCAGTCGGAGCCCGCCCGACGCCTGAGCTCGTCGCGTGCGATCTGTAACAGCTCGATGTGGGCAACGTCCTTGGGACGAGCGGCGGCACGTTTCATCGCCACCAGGTCATCCAACGAGGCTACGAGATAGTCCGAGCGCTCGCCGCGGATGGTGCGCGCACGAGCGACGAGGTAGGCGTAGTCCATCCCGATGACTGCCTCGCGCATGATGTCCAGTCGACCCAGCCGCGTGTCCAGGGTCCAGATATCTCCCCTCAGCAGAGCCCGGGCATCCAGCTCAACGAGCAGCCCGGGGTCGAGCCCGATCGGCCGGGCCTCAAGACCAGCCAAGGCCGCTGCCAGGCGCTGTAGGTCATCCGGCGTCTGGGCGTAGCAGATATCCAGGTCGGTGGTTGCCCACACCGCGCCCTGTACACCAGCGGCTATCCCACCGATGACGACATATCGGACTCCGTGCCGGTAGAGCGTCTCTAGCAGACCGGCCGGATCGAACTCCCTGGACGCCGCGTCATTGTCGGCCACGGGTGGCCCTCAGCTCCCCTGCTGGCCATCCCGGAAGAGACGCAGCATGTTGTGGTTGGACCGGAAGAACCAACGCTCGCGATCCCGATCCGATAGGCCGACCAGTCGTCGGATCTGGTCACGGCCAGCAAGTCCCTCTACGCCGATAGCAGGTGAGAGATCAGACTCCCACCCACACGCGATGAAGAGCCGCTCGAGGGTCGTATGGCGGGGGTCCACTCGTCCGCGCTCGATACGGGCGATCGCTCCCTGCGTGATCCCCGTCCGCCGGGCCAGGTCCCGTTGCGTAAGCCCGGCTGTCCGCCGCGCCCTCCTGAGGAGCGATTCTGCTCGCATATTGGTCGGCTCCTTGATGTTCTACACAACATCATAGCAGCAGCGAAGAACGCACTTCGACCGCGCAGTTGGAGTCCAGACGCCGTGGCCGCCACGCTTGGCGACGATGACCGCCCGGTGGGCGTCTTTCGTCCGGGCAAGCGTCGCCGCCTCAATGCGTCCGAGGCGCTCGAGATGGTGCGGCAGATGCCTGTCCCGACCGGCCGCAAACGCTGAGCGGCTGGGCGGCTCACCGCGTGCGGTTCCACCAGGCGCCACCGGGTCCGGTCCAGCTGAAGCCCTCGCCCCAGACGGCGATGGTCTCGCCCTGGTTCGTTATCGCGATCTCGCCGTAGTCGCCATAGACCTCCATGAACCCGGCGGCCGTCTTGTATCCGGCGCCCGATGTGGCGTCAGAGATGCGGACCGGCGCACTCCACGAGGTGCCTCCATCCGTGCTCCGGCGATACCAGACGTTCCACGCGTCGTGGTTGCGACCACGCGTCTGCATGTACCACATCCGCACGTCGCCGCGGCCGCTCGCCTCCAGTGCTGGCGATGTCGCGACTTCCGTGGCGTCGGATAGTCGGACTCGATCAGACCAGCTGTGCCCGCCATTTTCCGATGTCCGCAGCCAGATGCGCTGCCGGCCGCCCGGGGTGGGCGCGCCGTCGTAGGTGAAGTAGAGCCGGCCGCTGGCGTCCGCCGATACGCTGGTGTGCCCGTTGTAGAAGTCGCTCGAGCAGCCTTCCGCGACGCAATCCTCGCCCAGCTCGACCTCGTCGACGAGCACGCTCTGCCAGGTCGCCCCATGGTCCTCCGACACGAACGCGTGGTGCTGGACAACACCTTCAGGGTTAGGCCCTGGCGCTGTGTAGCTGAGGCTGCTTTCCGAGAACACCACGGCGCCGCGCGGCGTGACGGTGCTGTCGAAGGCGAAGTAGTAGCGTCGACTCTCGACCACACGAGTCTGTGTCCACGTCCC
>JACCYW010000292.1 GCA_013696275.1 Chloroflexota bacterium
TGCCTCGGCTGCGGGATGCCCACGACCAACGGCTCCCGCTGCGTCCCGTGCAACCGCGGCTTCCGGCGAGCGGCGCACAACCCGGCCTACGACCGACCCGCGTGGAGGAAGCGCAGCAAGCGGGAGATCGCCGAGCACGTGGCCCGATACGGCTGGTGGTGTCTGGGCTACGGAGTACCGGCTCATCCGTCACGCGACCTGACCAGCGACCACATCGACCCGCTGGCGTTGGGTGGCGCCCTGCTGGGCGAGACGCAGGTGCTGTGCCGCGGCTGCAACACGCGCAAGCGCTGGGCGCAGACGCCGACGCGTCGCGCTGCGAGGGGTGGGGGTGGACCAAAATGGTGATGCTCTGCGGTGACCAGGCGCGGTCCATGCGATCGAAGGGATCGGGCTGGGCGCGGCGCTCACGATCGCCCTGCAGGCGGCGACCGCGTTCTTCGCCGGCGTCGGTCGCGGATATCTGGCGCCGCTGGCCTGGGCCGTCCTGATGATCGTGGCGTCCCAGATCCTGGCTATGCTGGGCTGGGGAGCATGGTTCCCTTGGTCGGTGCCCGCGTTCCTGGCGGGGGCTGGTGGGCCAGCGGTGGAGCCGGTCTCGCTGGGCGGAGTCATCATGGTCGAGCTCGCGGTCCTCGCTGGCATGGCCGCGACGATCGCATGGTGGGAACGCGCCGGCCGCGTCCTTGGCTGACGCGTCGCGAGGGGTATGTGCGTCAGGTGTCCGTGGCGACGTCAGCCCCGGAGTGTTCGACGTCGAGTCGCCAGCGGGTTGCATCAATGGGGAACTGCTTCCATCCGATGACGGTGGTCGGGCGCAGCATGATGGTCGGCCCAGGGCTGGCGCTTAGGATGCCCTCCGCGGTGGACCCATAGCCGTACTTCTCTTTGGACGCCGCGGCTAGTCGCTCGGCAAGCTCCCGCCAGGTCCTGTCAAAGGCGGTCACCGTCCCCTCAAGAATCAGAACCTCGGTCGCACTCTCGAGGTGGGCGGTGCTTGCTTGGTTGCTTCGAAGGTCGCGAATCCATCGCGACTCCGGACTGCCACCGAAGAAGAGGCGGTCATCGAGCCAGATGCCATCGACTGGGACGGCATGAGGCCGCGCATTGGTGGAAACCGTGCTGATCCAGTAGTGCTGGGCTGCTTCCATCCGCTCGGTGACGAATGACCAGGAGAGAAGGTCCGTACGTGTTTTCGGGATCCCGTATATGGCCGGGATCGCCGGTCGATCAGCCATCCAGGTCGACATCTCAGGCCGCTCCTCCGTGTCGTTGATGCATCAGCGCTGGCCGGCCGATGCTATTCTACATCGTAGAATAACAGACAACAAACCTCCCGCAAGGCGAAACGATGAGAAAGCAGCGAGCCAATCGCGGAGAGTTGAGTCGTTCGCGGATCCTTGATGCGGCCATCGCGCTTGTGGACGAGCGGGGCTTGAGCGCCTTGAGCATGCGTCGCCTTGGGGCGGAGTTGGGCGTCGACCCGATGGCCGTCTACCACTACTTCAGCGACAAACGTGCCATCGTGCTCGCACTGGTCGAACGGCTCCTTTCCGACTTCATGACGACCGACGCGTCAGGAACCTGGCCAGAGCGAGTACGCGCTTGGGCGCGGAGCTACCGAGCCATCGCCCTCGCCCACCCGGGCCTTGTGCTCGCCATCCTCGGCGATACTGAGGCGGTGGCTATTGCTGTGAGGCAGACTGCGGGACCGCTCCTCGCTAGCCTCTCGGACGCGGGCCTCGGGCCGGAGGGGATTGCGACTGGAGTGGATGTCATCGTCGACTACACCCACGGCTCGCTCCTCGCGACGACGAGGGTTCCCGACGATTGGGCCCTCCGCACCACGATGCCGGGAGTCGATGGTGCGTGGCTAGAGGCCGCGTATGAACGCGGATTGGAGGTTGTCATCGCCGGCCTCGAGGCATACAAACGATCCTGAGCTCGACGGGAAGGGTCGAATATCGCCTCGATAGGAAGCTGACAAGACCGAGGGCGAGAGGCACGATCCGAACTCGGCGCGGTCGTGGGCCGCCGATGAGGCGCGAGTGATGGGGCTAGTCTCCCTTAACCGAGGCACGGGAGAGTGAAGCGGCAGGAGTCGCTGGTGCGGCCGACTCCGGCTTACGCCTGGTCGCTCCAGTCCCCGACGAGTACGTCGAGTGCGTCGGTT
>JACCYW010000303.1 GCA_013696275.1 Chloroflexota bacterium
GATCAGGAAGTAGCCGACCACGAAGGGACTCCGGACGCCGCCGGTCATGGCGACGAGCAGGGTCACCGCGACGATCGCCACAGCGGCCTGAAGGATGGGTCGCACTGATCCCATAGCATCGACGGGCGGGACTTCCGTCACCGCTACTACGCTCATGGTGGCGATCGCCACGACGACGTAGATGGCGGACTCAGTAGTGGTGAAGGAGCCGCTCACGATGACGGCGACGGCGGCCGCAGCCAGGAAAAGGATGCTGACCGCGAGCAGGGCGCGGTCCTGAGAGGGGGCCGGCTGGCGCGTGAAGGCGTCATCCGAAGACCCATCCGAGGGCTGGCCCGCCAGGCGTGATCGGAGCGCGACAGCGAGCACGCCAGCGTTGGCGGCGACCATCACGCCTATCAGCAGGAGCGATTGTTCGATCGGCAGTTGGATCCAGCCGCCGCCGGTCAGGGACGCCGAGGGTCTGGGTCCTCGGCGGGGTCGGCGGCGACCGTACCTCCAGTGCGGCCAATGGTAATCCTCGAGCCCCTGCGGATGCATCCGCGTTGGGTCGATTAGTGTGGACACCATGCAACAGGGGAGCCGCGACGCAGACGGCGTCTCAGAGCTCGACCAGAGCATCATCGAGCGGCTCCAGGCGGACGGTCGCCGGCCGTACACGCGCATCGCCGCCGAACTCGGGGTGAGCGAGGCCGCCGTCCGGGCCCGGACCAATCGCCTCATCGAGCGGGGAGTGCTCCAGATCGTCGGCGTGGCCGACCCGCTCAAACTCGGCTATGACCAGATGGCGATGATCGGAGTGCGCTGTGAGGGCGATCAGCTGATGCCCGCCGCGGCCGCCATCGCCGAGCTTCCCGAGGTCATCTACGTGGTCGTCACGGCCGGCGCCTTCGATCTTCTGGTCGAGGCGGTCTGTCGAGACAACGAAGCGCTGCTCAGCTTCCTTACGGAGCGGCTGCGTCGGATACCCGGCGTGGTCGCCACCGAGACGTTCGTGTATCTGCGCATCGTCAAGCAGTCCTACCAATGGGCGCCGTCGTGAGCCCGCTGCGGCGCCGATACCGGCGCCTGCCACTCGGCCGGCCCGAGCCGGCGCCTGGACCGGATCTTGAGATCGAGCGCTCGGCCGAGGCATGTCCCCGTTGCGGCCGGCACGCGTTGAGCCTCATCGACTTTCCCCAGGTCGCCGCGATGGGCGTGCAGCCTTACGCCGAGCTTCTGGGGATGGGCGAGGTCCGGGTGCGAGAGGATCCCGGCATCGGCTGCCTGCGCTGCGGCGCAGAGTG
Source organism: Chloroflexota bacterium (assembly GCA_013696275.1). GTDB lineage: Bacteria > Chloroflexota > Limnocylindria > Limnocylindrales > CSP1-4 > Palsa-1032. Next base: position 1,287 of record JACCYW010000303.1, read on the forward strand.
GCCCGACCTGGCGGCCTTTCGGCGCGCCCAGGACGAGGCGGAGGGCTATCAGCCGCTGGACGAGCCGTAGCCCGACGATGGTTTGACGACAAGCTGGCGCCCTTGCGGCTGGCTGGTCGGGGCGGCGGGATTCGAACCCGCAACCTCGTACTCCCAAAGCACGTGCGCTACCGTTGCGCTACGCCCCGACGTGATCCCGGCTCAGGAACCGCATTGCTCCCGGTTCCTGCCGGATGGATGGACCACTACCGCTCGACTAGCATATGCTGGTTGGGCGTCTAGACCGTCGCCTCAGTCTCGACCACCATCGAGCCCTTACTTCATCGACACCGGCGCGCGCCGGGCGGACACCTCGCCATCGGGCATGCGCGTCATCCGATGGCCAACTACTACGATACCGACTCGGCCTCGGCCGATGATCGGCGGCGTCGGGTCGCCGAGCGCACGCTGAAAAGCTCGTGTGATGACCTGGGGCATCGGCGACTCGCTCCGTCCGAAGCTCCGTTGACGCACCGAAGTGGACGCCATCGACCGTGCCATCATCGCCCGCTGAGGGTCGCGCTTCAGCTACTGCCTCACGATGCACGCTCACGGATCGTGGCGGGTCTCCCCACCACGACCAGAACGTCATCTGGCTCCGCGCCACCGCCGCACTGTCGGCGCTTCCCCCATCCGTCGCCCACGAGGTGGCGCACATCGCGATCCGGGCCGGGCCGGGCCGGGACCGGCGTGGTCACCA
>JACCYW010000315.1 GCA_013696275.1 Chloroflexota bacterium
CCGTAATACCGTCCGAACTGGCGGAGGCTCTGCCACAGGAGGTAGTTCACTGGTAGCCAGACAGGGCCCCGCCAGTTCGAGTTGCCCCCCTTCAGTCGCGTCGCCGTCTCGCCCGGCTCGTATTCCAGGGACCCGAAGGTGTTGGATACACACCCGGCGGTTCTGCCCGTCGGGTCTCCTGTTGCCTGGGGCGGTCACTGACAGCTTTGGAGCGGCCATGCCGCTAGAACGTCAGCCCGCTATCGCTAGCGGCCCTGAGCGTGATCATCCAGCAAGTGAGGATCTCGCTGCCGCGGTCGCGTTCGAGCGCGGACTTCATCGTGAAGCCCTCGGCGCGGAGCGGTCCCAGGAAGCTCTCTGGGGCGCCGTTGGTCGATAGCACGATGAGGGCCCGACCGCCCGGCTGGAGGTGCTCAGTGAGTCCAGCAGCGAATCTCTCGCCGAACGACGGCGGGGCGTGGAAGGCGACATCGAGCGGGTCGGCCGGCTCGCCCACCTGGTAGGGCGGGTTGCACACGACCAGGTCGAAACGCTCTCCGGCGACCGGGCACCACAAGTCACCGCAGCGAAGCTCCAGGCGATTCGCGAAGCCCCCTGTCGACGCGTTACCGGCAGCGCACTGGACGGCTCGCTGGTCGACATCCGTGGCGACTACTCGGCCGGCCCGCTCCGCCGCCACCAGGGCCAGGATCCCGGAGCCCGTGCCCAGGTCGAGCACGGTCGAGCCGTCCACCAGCGGTTCGGCCCTGACCGCCTGCGCGAGTAGCTCGCTGGAGAAGTAGCGTGCCGGGTCGAAGACGCCTGGCACCACCCGGACCGCGATCCCGGCCACGGTGGCGGTGACCGGTCCTCGATGGCCGCGATACGGCAGCAGCCTCCGTTTGACGCCATACCAGCTTCGCCAGGTGCGCCGTCGAGCCCGTTCAGCCAGGGACACGTCGGAAGACCTCGAGGTAGTGGTCAGCGACCCAGGCTGACACTGGATATCGCGACACGCTGCGCTCCAGCAGCGACAAGCCGCCCAGCAGGCGTGGCCGACGCTCCACCACGCCGGCCAGCCCCGACGGCGGCAGAGAGATGCCCAGCCCCCGGCTCGCGACCGGATCGAACCAGGGTGTGAACTCGCGACGGAGGGTGCCCGGCGATGGGTACCAGACGCGCATCCGTGCGCCATCACCGACCCTCGCTGCCGCTCCCCACCGCCACCGACGCACAGCCGATGCCGGCTCGCCATGGACCAGGTGCCAGGCCACCTCCCACGGGCAGAAGGGACCCATGACGACCAGCACCAGCCGACCCTCCGGGCGCACGACCGAAGCCAGCGCTCGGGCCAGCGCACTACGGTCGGCCAGGGCATTGAGCGCACCGAAGTCGGCCAGGGCGCCGTCGAAGGGTTCACCATCAGACAAGGCAGCCATCCGCTCGGCCAGGTCGGCGGAGCGCAGGTCGAGTCGTTGGAAACTGACCAGGTCTTCCGCGCCGGCTGCCGCCATCTTGGCCCGCGCTGCCGTCAGCATGCCCTCCGAGCTATCGGTGGCGACGACGGCGACCCCGCGCGAGGCCAGGTGCAGGGCGTCCTCGCCGGTCCCGCATCCCAGCTCCAGGACGCGATCGCCGACCCGGAAACTCCGATCCAGCTCCACCCAGACCGGCGCCCGCAGGCGCTGCCCGAGACGGGTCCGCGTGAACTGCCCGTCGTACGACGGCGCGGCAGCGTCGAATGGCACCACGGTGCTCATGTCCCGGGCGTGGCTGGCTCCACCTCTGTCTGCGTGAGCCGCATGCCAAGCCGCCCGAGTCGCGCATTCAGGTAGGCCTTGGCCATGCGCCGTGGGTCTCGTCCGCGGCGCCGCTCCTGATGCACGCCCACCTCGCCCACCATCCAGCGCGTGGCGTAGCTGTAGAAGCGCCGCGAATGGCGGCCGGCCACGGTCCGATCGCGATCCGACCCGGCCGCCCACTCCCTGAGCGGCACGATGCGGTCCGAGACGGTCGCCGCATAAGGTGTCCCGGCAATGGGATAGGCGACCGTGGTCAGGAACACATCGGGGTCGGCCCGCTTGAGCATGCGCACCGTGTCCTCCAGGTCGGGCACCTCTTCGCCGTCGTAGCCGAGCATGATGAACATCCCGGTCTCGATGCCGTGGCGCCGCAGCAACGCCACTACCTCTGGGACGCGCTGCGCGTCAGTGCGGCGCTTCATCGCGTCCAGGATGCGCTGCGACCCCGACTCCGCCCCCACCCACAGCCGCTGGCAGCCCATCTCCGCGAGCGTCTTCACGATCTCCTCGTCCAGCCGATCCTCACGCGAGATGGTCTCGAACGGGATGCGGATGGCGCGCCGCGCCAGCTCGGCGGCGTACTGCAGCAGCCATGTCCGGTGGATGGTGAAGACATCGTCGGCGTACCACAGCATGTCCGGCGCGTAGCGCTCGATGATGAGCTCCACCTCGTCGGCCACGTTCGCTGGCGACCGCCGGCGATGCGTGTAGCCGTAGACGGCGTGGCTGCACCAGGTACAGGTGTAGGGGCAGCCGCGCGCGGTGATGAGTGACACGGCGCCCTTGCCGTGGTGCTCTCGCCAAGTGGCCACGTAGCGCGGCAGGTCGATGGCATCCCGATCGGGGAACGGCTGCCCGTCCAGGTCGCGGATCGTCTCTCGGGTGGGTGTCCGCACCACCATCCCGGCCGCATCCCGGAAG
>JACCYW010000330.1 GCA_013696275.1 Chloroflexota bacterium
GCGACACGGCGTAGTACGGCATGTTCACGTTGACCCGCCCGGCCAGCTCCACGAACTCGGTATTGAGGTCGTATGCCTTGGCTCGCCAGGTGAGATAGAACGGGTCGACCGGGATGCAGTGTCCACCTAGCCCGGGCCCGGGCCAGAAGGGCATGAAGCCGAAGGGTTTGGTGGCCGCGGCGGCGATGGTCTCCCAGACATCGATGCCCATGCGGTCGCACAGGATGGCCAGCTCGTTCACCAGCGCGATATTCACCGTCCTGAAGATGTTCTCCAGGAGCTTGGACATCTCGGCACTCTCGGGCGTCGACACGACATGGATCTGGTCGACGATCCGTCCGTAGAGCTCCGTCGCGCGGCGCGTGCACTCGGCGGTGATGCCGCCCACGACGCGCGGTGTGCCGCGCATGCTGAAGCGGGTGTTGCCCGGGGCGATGCGCTCGGGCGAGAAGGCCAGGAAGAAGTCTTCACCGACCCGCCGGCCGCCGCTCTCCAGGATGGGCTGCACCAACTCGCGGGTCGTGCCCGGGAAGGTGCTGCTTTCGAGGACCACGAGCGTGCCCGGGGAAAGATGGGCGGCGGCCACTTCCGCGCCGGCGATGACGAACCGCAGATCCGGCGTGCGGTGCTCGTCGACGGGCGTCGGAAGGCAGATCAGGATGGCGTCGCAGTCGCTCAGACCGAGGCCCTGTGTCGCCCCTGTGATGCGGCCGTTGCGGACCATCTCGGCGAGGGTCTCGGACGGCACATCGCCGATGTACGAGCGACCTTCCTTGATGGCCTGGATCTTGGCTGGATCCGTGTCCACGCCATGGACCGTGACGCCCACCTCGGCGAAGGCCGTGGCGAGCGGCAGCCCGACGTAGCCCAGCCCGATGATCCCGACGCGCGTCACGAGGGGCCACGATATCAAAGATGGGCAGCCCACTGGACGCACTCGCTATGCGGGATGACGTCGCAGGTCGTCCGTGCCCTGGAGTCCTAGGGTCTGATCCTGCGCGACGCTGATCCCGATGATGCACGTGCCTACCTGCTCAGCGTCACGTCGAAGGGGCGGCCAATGGCGGAGCGAGCGGTGAAGGCCGTGGAGGCTGTGGATGGCCTGTTCCTCGGCTCCGCCGGGGGCGATCCGCGGCTGGTCGACCTTCTGCGGGTCCTGGTCGCGCCGGTCGCTGTCGGGTGCTAGAGAGGGCGGCGCGGGCGGTCACCCTACGGCCCAGGCCGCTCCCGCCTGGCGCTGACCATCGTCCGGTCGGGGAGGTCGGTCGCGATCTCCTTGCGTCGGCCCGGCCGGCGGCGTCCTGACTTCATCTCGGCGAGGGCCTCGCTGCGCATCATCTTGCGCCGCTCCGAATGCTCCATGTGCAGCGCGACGACCTCGTCGGGCTTGCCATCGGCGACGATCCTGCCGCGCTCCATCAGGATGGCGCGATTGGCGAACTCGGTTATCCACGACATGTCGTGGCTGACCAGGACGACCGCCTTGGCTGCGGCCAGTACCTCGCCGATGCGCTGATGGCTCTTCTCCCGGAAGGCTTCGTCGCCCGTTTGAAGCACCTCATCCAGCAACAGGATGTCCGGGTCCACTGCCGTCGCTATGGAGAACCCGAGCTTGGCCCGCATCCCCGACGAGTACGTGCGCAGCGGCGCATCGATGAAGGCGCCGATGTCGGCGAAGGTGACGATGCTCTCCTCACGCTCCTCCATCACGCGGTGGTCGATGCCCATCAAGGCGCCCGCCAGCATGATGTTCCCGCGCCCCGAGAGCTCCTGGTCGAAGCCGGCCTGGAGGTGCAACAGGGTGGAAACATGGCCATTCACCTCCACCACGCCCTCGGAAGGCATGATGATGCCGGCCAATGTCTGGAGCAGCGTGCTCTTGCCCGCCCCGTTCGGCCCGATGAGACCGAGCGACTCTCCGGGATCGAGCCTGAAGGAGACTTCGCGCAACGCCCAGAAGGACCTCTCTCCGCCAGAGCGCCGGAACATCCCGCTGAACGATCGACGGATGCTCGTCTTCTTGGTGAACCGAAGGCTGTAACGGACGCCCAGATCGTGCGTCTGGATGGCGAAGGTCACGGCGTTCCTACAGCACCTTGGCGAAGGCGGGTTCGACCCGCTTGAAGATGATGGCACCGATGACCACCAGCCCCAGCGAGAAGAAGCCCAGCGCCCCGAGCGCTACCAGGTCCGGTGGCTGGCCGGGAGTGAATCCGTCACCGGCCGCGTTGACCCGGCCGTAGATGACATCTCGATAGGCGGTCAACAGGATGGCGAACGGATTCAACCGCAGCAGTGACACGCCGACCTCGCCCAGCGCGTCCTCGATGGCGCCGAACCGGCCGGCCGCCGAGTCGAACGCCCACAGGCTGGGCGACAGGAAGAACCAGAGACGGATCAGGTGTCCGCTCAGGATGCCCACGTCGCGGTAGAAGACGTTGACGGCAGCCACGATGAGCGCCAGTCCCAGCGTGAACATGAACTGGACCAAGGCGATCACCGGCAGCCAGGCCACATTCACCGTCGCGTGGGCCGGGAAGAAGAGCACCATCATCACCAACACGATGGCCGCCCCGAAGGAGAGGTTGATGAGCTCGGAGGCGATGGCCGAGACGGGCAGTACGATCTTCGGGAACTGGACCTGCTTGATCAGTCGCTCTTGTCGAACCACCGAGCTGACCGCGTCGGTGATGCTGCTCGCGAACCACTTCCAGGGCAGGATGGCCGAGAAGAGGAAGAGTGCGAAATCGGGCGTGGAGCGCTGGAGGATGACCGACAGGAGGATCAGGTAGACGCCCATCTGAAGGAGCGGGTCGAGGACCCACCAGACGTTGCCCAGGATGGTGTCCGAACCTCTGCGCCTGATGTCCGCGCTGATCAGGTATCGGATGAGGCGCTGCCGGCCTATCACCTCACGGAACGCATCCTTCAGCAGACTGGCCGAACTCGGGCGGTGAGCGCTCGAGCGGAAAGAGGCGGGCGCCTCTGAGGCGATATCCATGGGCCGGCCACGTTAGCACGTCCTCTGGGCACGACCGCCAGCACCGCTACCATCACCCTCGTGCCACCTGCGCCCATCTTCATCGTCGGGCTACCTCGCTCGGGGACGACGCTGCTGGCGGCGATGTTGGCCCGCCACCCGGCCATCGATTGCGGACCGGAGACCTTCTTCTTCGCCCGCCTGCCGCAGGATCCGGCCCGACTCGTCGATGCGGCTCGGTGGCCCGGCGAGGCGGTCGACTACCTGTGTTCCCTGCGCCTTCGTGATGCACCGGTACATCGACTCTTCGGCCGGAGTCGGGCCGATATCGAGCGCGACCTGAGCGCCCGACCTCCCTCGCTGGCGGCGATGCTGGAGGGGCTGACGGCGGCTCGTGCGTCGGCCGCTGGCAAGAGTCGCTGGGCCGAGAAGACGCCGCGCCACCTGGCGCATCTCGACCTCATCCGACGGACCTTCCCCGACGCGGCCGTGGTGCGCCTTGTGCGTGATCCAAGGGACACGGCTCTGTCACTCGCGCAGGTGCCGTTCGCCAGCGACTCGGTGCTCGTCAACCTCCATTCGGTCTGTCGCGCTGATGCCGCGGCAGAGCCCCAGGTCAAGCGCCACCCGTGGCTGCTGACGGTGCGTTTCGAGGACCTGGTGACCGACCCCGAGCCGGTCCTGAGGGCGGTCTGTGACTTGGCGGCCGAGCCGTTCGATGCCCGCATGCTGGTGCCCACCGATGAGGCTGAGGTGCTAGCCGCGGACCACGAGTGGTGGAAGGGCAAGGAGTCCCAACGGCTTGACCGCTCCAGGGTCGGTGTCTGGCGCCGTGAATTGGATCCGGTCGATCAGCGCGTCGCCGCCATCGTCTGCAGCGAGATGATCGAACGGCACGGATATGAGGGCGCGACGAAGCCGGCGGCGGCCATCGCGCTGGAGCCGGACGCGGTCGGGTTCGTGGAGCGTCAGGAGGCAGTGACTCGGCGGCTGGCGTTGGGCGGTGTGGTGGTCCGGCCGCGCCACGGAAGAGGCGGTCAGGGCGAGCAGGGGATCGGTCCGGCCAGGGGCGGCGGCCTGCCACTCGTATTCTGGCCGGCCGATGGGCATGACCCATGGCGCTTGGGTCGTTCGCGAGCACGCCGCGCGCGGACCGTCATGCGCATGGCGGCGCTGCTGGCGGGCAGCCGTCTGGCAG
>JACCYW010000336.1 GCA_013696275.1 Chloroflexota bacterium
GGTGCCTGGCTATGACAGCTCGACCGCGCTGCTCGTGGTCGACGTGCAGAACGACTTCACGGATCCGGCCGGCAGCCTCTACGTGTCCGGTGGTGAGGAGGTCGTCCCTTTCATCAGCGCCGAGATCGACTCCGCAGTCACCGCCGGTGCGCCCATCTTCTACACCCAGGACTGGCACCCGGCCCGGACCCCCCACTTCCTGACCGATGGCGGGATCTGGCCGGTGCACTGCGTGCAGGGCAGCTGGGGCGCTGAGCTGCACACTGGGCTCCGCCTCGAAGGCGCCACCGTGCGCAAGGGCACCGATGGCGAGGATGGTTACTCTGGATTCACCATGCGCGACCCGGTCTCCGGGGAGACGGTGCCGACCGAGCTGGCCGATCTGTTGGCGGTCGCCTCGGTGACGCGCCTGGTCGTGTGTGGACTGGCCACCGACTACTGCGTCAAGGCGACGGCGCTCGACGCGCGCGGGCACGGCTACCCGACGACGGTGCTTCAGGATGGCATCCGGGCGGTCGATCTGGAGCCCGGCGATGGGGACCGGGCGCTCGAAGAGATGCTGGCAGCCGGCGTGCGGCTCGAATCACGCGGGGTGCCGACCCGGATGTCCCCTGTGCCAGGGATGAGCGACTAGACTCGCTTCTGATGGAGCCGGCCACGGAGTCACGTAGCTATTCGCCTGGTCTGGAGGGGGTCCTGGCCGGGGAGACGGCCATCGCGTTGGTGGACGGCAAGAACGGCCGGCTGACGTACCGGGGCTACCCGATCGGTGAGCTCGTGCGGCATGGGAGTTACGCCGACGTCGCGGAGTTGCTCTGGACGGGCGAATGGGGTCCGGGAGCCCGGCTCGCCTGTGCGTCACTGAGCCCTCCGGTGCTGGCCGCGTTGCGCAACCTGCCCGACGGTGCCAACGCCATGGACGCGTTGCGCAGCGCGGTCTCGGCCTGGGGAGCCGCCGAGCGACCTGGCTGGCCGCCTTCCGCGGAGCAAGCTCGTGCGTTGACCGCCATGACGCCGACAGCCCTGGCCGGCTATGCCCGGCTGCAGCAGGGTCTCGAGCCCATCGAGCCAGATCCTGATCTGCCGCTTGCCGCTGGCTTCCTGTACCAGCTCACGGGCGAGCTGCCCGACGAGGCCGACGCGCGTGCGCTGGATGCCTATCTCATCGTGGCGGCGGAGCACAGCTTCAACGCCTCCACGTTCGCCGCCCGGGTCATCACCTCCACCAAGTCCGACCTGGCCAGCGCCGTGTGCGGTGCCATCGGCGCTCTCAAGGGCCCGCTGCACGGTGGTGCCCCGACCGAGGTCGCCAGCCAGTTGCTGCAGATAGGCTCGCCCGAACGGGCCGAGGCGTGGATGCGCGGCGCCCTCGACCGAGGGGAACGCCTGATGGGCTTCGGCCATCGCGTCTACCGCGCCTATGACCCGCGCGCCGCCGCACTCCGGGAAGTGGCGGAGGGCATGGCGAACGCGGCCGACTGGTTGAAGCTGGCCGTGGCGGTGGAAGATGTGGCGCTGCGGCTCCTGGCGGAACGTCACCCGGACCGGGGCCTCAAGACGAACGTGGAGTACTACACCGCGGCCGTCCTGCAGGGCGTGGGCCTCCCTCCGGCCATCTTCCCGGCCACCTTCGCGATGGCTCGTCATGCCGGTTGGACGGCCCACTGCATCGAGCAGGCGTCGGCCAATCGGCTCATCCGACCGGACGTCCGCTACGTGGGTCCGGCCGAGCGTTCGCTGCCCGGCGTCGGCGCGACCGCCTGAGTCGGGGACCCGAACATGGATCCGCAGGCCACGTGAGCGCACGCATCGTGGGCGTCATCAACACCCTCAACGAAGCGCGCAACATCCGCTACTCGCTGGGTTCGCTGCTGCCTTGGTGCGACGAGGTCATCGTGGTCGATCAGGACAGCGAGGACGGGACGGCCGATATCTGTCGCTCGATGGGTGCCCGAGTGGTCACCTATCCCCGGACAGGATTCGTGGAAGCGGCCCGTGCCTTCGGCGTCAAGGAGGCGTCGACCCAGGCGTCAGCCGATTGGCTGCTCATCCTGGATGCCGACGAGATGGTCCGCCCTGCTTTGGGCCGGTATCTGCGTGAGGCCGTGGACGGCGCTGCTGCAGAGGCGGACGCGGATGTCTTCCTGGTCCCGAGGGCCAACGTGATCTTCGGCCGACGCATGGACCATGGCAAGAACTGGCCGAGCCGACGGCCCCGCTTCTTCCGACCCGAAGCCATCGAGATCAGCGAGCGCATCCATCGCGGGCTGGCGCCACGGTCAGGTGCCCAGGTGCGGCTGGTGCCGGCCCGGCTGCCGCTGGCCATCTGGCACTTCTCCTATCCGGACGCGGAGACGCTGGTGGGAAAGATGAACCGCTACACGAGCGTGGAGGCTCGCCAGACCCTTGAGCGGGGGAAGCGGCCGGCGCGATCGCGCAACCTCTTCGGCCGTCCGGCGCGCTTGTTTTGGGCGCACTACATCCGGGACCGCGGATATCGAGACGGCACAGGCGGCCTCATCCTGGCCATCAGCCGGGCGTTCTCCGGATTCCTTCTCGTCGCCAAGATGTGGGAGCTGCCACGCATGACGGAGCGGGAGGCTAGCGTCCGGCGGGTGCGAGAGCAGCTGCTGGCCGAGCATCTTCGGGCGGACGGATCGGCTGATCACGCACCGACCGGGAGCGCTGACGCAACGTAGCGACCAGCACAGGGATCATGACGGGAGGGGCGCCAGTCCTCTCCCGTGCGGGCCGGTCACCACGACCTCACCCTCACGCGGGTCGCTCGCCCCTTCGATCAGGAAACGGTGCTTGATGGTCACATCGCCCTGGGCCAGCTGGGCGGTGATGGGGCAGTAGCGGGTGGCGGATAGCTCGATGGCTCGGACGAGGGCGGCTGAGTCCACGTCGCTGCCGCTGACTCGATGCTCGACGGTCATGACGTCGAAGGTGCGCGGGTGGTCGGGCCGCCGGTGACCGCTGACGACCACCTCGTAGCGGCCCACTGTCTGGCGCTTCTTGTGCAGGACGGAGATGACGTCCATGCCCGTGCATGCTGCCAGCGAGGCGAGCAGGAGCGCTGTCGGTCGATATCCGCTCGTGCCTTCGTCGCCATCCAGTTCGACCGTGCCGCCGTCAGCGGAAACGACGGAGAAACCCAAGCCCGACCGCCAGCGCGCTTCGACCGACTTGGACACGACGTCCTCCGATGTGTGGGCCAAGATATCGACATGCTGACACGTCGGCGCTTCCTGGTCGCTTCGGCAGGCGCGGTCGTCGTGGCCTGCGCCGAGCCGGTCCCGTCCGACTCGTTGGGACGGATGACAGCGCGACCTGCACCAAGTCCGACTGGCAGCGCGACCTCGCCGAGCCAGGCCGCCGTCTCCTCGGCCGCCTTGACCGTCGCGCCATCAGCCACCGCTGCCCCGACGACTGTTGCCTCAGCCACGGCTGCCGCGGCCACAGCTGCCCCGTCGCCCGGTCCGAACGTGCGCGTCCTGTACCGCGATGCTGCCCTTGCCGACGGCCGATCGCCCGACCTCACGCTTGGCCTCAGCGTCCTGGTCACCGACGGCCGGATCGCCTGGATCAGGCCGCGCGACTCGGAGGAGGATCCCGGTCCGCCCGACGGGTTGACCATCGTCGATTCGTTGGGCGCGACCATCGTGCCCGGCATGGTCGACTGCCACAGCCACCTCACTGGACCCGGTGGTGCCAACTGGATCGAGCGCTTCAACGATCCCCCGCAGCAGCTCCTCGCGGTGGCCGAGGAGAACGGTGCGCTGGCGCTTTCGGCCGGGGTCCGTTGGACGCGCGATGTGGGCGCGCCGACGGCGCAGGATCCGGTCGATGGTCGGCGCCGGGCCCTCAGCCTGGGCATCCGCGACCGGTGGTCGGGCAGGCGTGACCGGCCGTACGTCCGGGCGGCTGGCACGTGGATCTTCGGAGCCGGCGCCGGCCTGCCCGGCCTGGACCTGGAGGCTTCCAACGGGGATGAGTTGCTCTCCGCCGCGATGGGTCAACTGGACGACGGTGCCGACCTGGTCAAGCTCTACCTGGATGGGCCGGACCCGACCGTCGCGCCGTGGTCCGTGGATGAACTGGCTCGAGTCGTGACGGCGGTCCATGCGCGTGGTGCGAAGGTGACCGCCCATTCCAGTCGACTTGACGGAGCGCGAGTCGGCGCCGCGGCTGGGATCGATGCGCTGGAGCATGGCTTCGAGCTGGATGCCGCGGTCGCCGCCTCGATGGCCGCGAACGGCGTGGCGCTGGTGAGCACCCTGTCGGTGATGCGGTCGTGGCTGACGTTCGGCCGGACGACCGACTTGCCGCGCTTCGCCGAAGGCGCCAGTGCATCGGCCATCCGTACCCGCCTGGAGCGGGCAGAGGAGAGCGTCCGCGCGGCTCGCTTGGCCGGTGTCGCCATCTGTGCAGGCACTGACTTCGGCGGCGGCTCGCTGCGCGCCAATCAACTGGCCTGGGAGGTCGGATCGCTCGTATCGGCTGGTCTCGAGCCCTGGGAAGCGTTGGGCGCGGCGACCTGGCGGGGCGGAGAGTTGCTGGGCGAATCGGACGCCGGTGTCATCCGAGAGGGTGGCCCAGCCGACTTCTTCCTGGTGCACGGCGATCCATCGTCCGATCCGGCCGCCCTCTGGCGAGTCTGGAGGATCGCTTGAGCTTGCCGGTGGGGACTAGAGTCGATATCTGACGACGGCCCGCCGGGCCGAACGGTGTGGAGGGCACGATGGGACGACGGCGTTCGGTCTTGGCGATGGTCAGTCTGGCTCTCCTGCTCGGGCTTCCGGCCGCCGCGGCCGCCGCAGGACCGGACAGGACGGGGGCTGGTCGAGCGGGCGGCGTTCCGGTCGATCTCCTGCCGGATCTTCGGATGGCCAAGCTCTATGGCTTCGACCTGGAGGAACGACCGAACGGTCACGTGCGCCTCCACTTCGGGACGATCGGCTGGAACATGGGCGACGGTCCGCTCGAGGCGCGTGGCAAACGCGAAGGCTCCAGCGAGACCGGCATGCGTGTCAGGCAGCGCATCTATGACTCGGTCGGTGGCTTTCGCAGCCGCCAGACGCCGGCCGTCATGTTCTACGCCGGGGATGGCCACGACCATTGGCATCTGCGCCAGTTCATGTACATCCAGCTGTATACCGTGGGCGACCCGTCGGGAGATGTCTATGGGCTTCGCAAGCTCGGTTACTGCCTCATCGATGCACGACAGCGGAATGACCCGCCGGCCGGATCCCCGCCCTTGCCGGTCTACCCCGACGGCAACTGCGGTACCGCCTCGAGCACGTTCGTGCAGACCGGACTGTCGGTCGGCTGGGGCGACGACTACCCTCCCGCCTTCGCCCACCAGTGGATCGATGTGACCGACCTGCCAGCGGGCGACTATCGGATCTGCTCGTCTGTCGACGCGCTGGGCGACTTCGTCGAGAGCGACGAGAGCAACAACCAGCGCTGGACCGATGTACACATCGATGTCGCGGCTGGTGCGGTCACGGCGCTCGACACCGCCACGGAGGCCTGCGGACCCGCCGTACCGTAGGCCGCGCTGGGTCAGGCGGGGCCGCCCATCGGACCAACGGACCGGTGGAGGGATCCAAGGCTGTGTCCTGCCGGTCGGGCTGCTCGCTGAGCGGACGATCGGGCCGCTGGATGGTGCGCTGGAGGCGGCTCGCCGGTCGCAAGGGCCGCTGCTCGGACGATCGGCCGACGGTGGGTCAGCCTGGACTCACGGCTGGGTCAAGCGGGGGCCGGTGTTCGATGGTCGATCCGCCCCTGGGCGTGCAGGCTCTTGGCCTTCACGGCAGCATCGGCGCCCACGGCGGCCGCTGGTGCATCCGGTGACCCATCCCACCGTCAAGCCACCGATCCGGCGATCATTCGGTGCCCGATAGGCGCCGTTCGGTTCCCTGGAAAAGCCGATCGACCGGAATACGCCTGGAAGGACGCACCAAAGACGCCCACCATGCCGCGACGATGCGGGATCTCGGTGGGATGGGTCACTCGGTGAACCATCCCCGAGCTAGCGGCCCGACCGTCAGGGCTTCGCCGGCCATCCCATCAGTCCATCCGTGGAATGTCCCGGTAGACCGGCCCCGTGGAATGTCCCGGTAGACCGGCCCGTGGACCGGTCGCTGTCCACTACCGGTGACCGTCCCTTGGCGGGACAACGGGGGCGAAGCCGGGCCACTGCGGCTAGCGCGCGACGAGAGGAGCGACCTCGGGGATCGACCCAGGGACCCGGCCGCCGTCAGTCGCTGCGTCGACCGACTCGCTGGTCAGGAACTGCTCGCGGTAGAGCCGGGCGTACGCGCCGCCACGATCGAGCAGTTCGCGGTGGGTGCCACGCTCCACGATGCGGCCGCGTTCATAGACCAGGATGAGGTCGGCGCGCAGGATGGTCGAGAGGCGATGGGCGATGGCGATGGTGGTGCGGCCCTTCATGACCCGCTCGATGGCCGTCTGGATGAGCCGCTCGGAGACGGTGTCCAGGGCGGAGGTGGCCTCATCGAGGATGAGGATGCGCGGGTCCTTGAGCAGCACCCGGGCCAGGGCGACGCGCTGCTTCTCGCCGCCTGAGAGGCGATAACCCCGCTCACCCACGACCGTGTCGTAGCCCTGCGGCATCTCTCGCACGCGGTCATGGATGGCCGCCAGACGAGCCGCTGCCTGGATCTCCCGATCGGTAGCGTCGGGTTTGGCGTAGCGCAGGTTCTCCGCGACCGTCGAATGGAACAGGTACGTCTCCTGGGTCACGAAGCCGATGACCTCGCCCAGGCTGGCCAGGCGGATGCGCCGGACATCGAGGCCATCTATCTCGACCGAGCCATCCGTGACGTCATACAGCCTGGGCACCAGGTAGGTCGTCGTCGTCTTGCCCGAACCCGAGGGTCCGACCAGGGCCACCAGCTGACCCGGCTGGGCCTGGAAGTCGATGTCCTCCAGGGCGAAGGGAAGGATGTCCACCCGCCGGTCGGGTCGCCCGTCCTCGTCCACCTCCACCACCGGCGGTGGCGCGCCGGGGAGCGGCTCAACCACCTCGACGCTGGGATAGCTGAAGCCCACGTGTCTGAACCTGACCTGCCCCTGCACTGAATCGGGCACCAGCGCGACCGCGTCGGGCGCATCCTGGATCTCCGGCTTCATGCCCAGATACTCGAAGATCCGGTCGAACAGGGCCAGCGCTCCCTGCACCTCCACCTGCACGTTCAACAGTTGGCCGAGCGGAAAGAAGAGCCGGCTCTGAAGGGTGGTGAAGGCGACGATGTCACCGATGGTCGGGGCGGTCGGGTCGTTGTTGATGGCCAGCACACCGGCCAGCCAGTAAACGAAGGCCGGCGTGATGCTGAAGATGGTGCCGATGATCATGAAGAACCAGCGGCCGACCATGCTCTGCCGGATCTGCAGCACGGCGAGCTTGGCATTGGCGGCCCGGAAGCGCTCGTTGGCCTGCTCCTGCCGCCCGAACGTCTTGGTCAGCAGGATGCCCGAGACGCTCACGGTCTCCTCGCTGATGGCCGATATGTCAGCCAGGCGCTCCTGCGTCTCCCCGCTGATGCGTCGCCTGACCTTGCCCACCCGATGCGTCAGGTAGAGGAAGAAGGGCGCCACACCGAGTGACAGGATGGTCAGTCGCCAGTCAAGGAGGGCCATGGCGGCGATGCTGCTGATGACCACCACCAGGTTGGCCACGACCGTGCTCGCCGTCTCGGTCACGACCGCCTGCACGCCACCTACATCGTTGGCCAACCGGCTCTGGATCTCGCCCGTCCGTGTCTCGGTGAAGAAGCGCAGCGGCATGCGCTGCAGGTGTGCATAGAGCGCGTTGCGCAGGTCCTGCATCACACGCTGGCCGATGACGTTGTTGAGATAGCTCTGGCCGACGCCGATGAGCCCGGACACGATGGGCACCAGGATCATCAGCCCGACATACAGGTTCAGCAGACCCAGGTCGCGGCGCGGGATGGCGTCGTCGATGAGCAGCTTCAGCAGGTAGGGGTTGATGATGCCAAGGAGACTGGTGACCAGGATGGTCAGCAGCACCACCCCGACCCGGCCGCGGTACGGTCGGAAGAAGGCCGCGATGCGGCGCACCGTGGAGGCCCGCCGCTCCTTGGGGACTGGCGGCGCATCCGACTCCATCCTGCCGAACATGCGACCCATACCCCCGCGCCGTCCGAAGCTCACCGCTCAGGCGCCGGAGCGTAGGGTGCCATCAGCCCGGGGAACATCGGGAAGTGGCTCACGTTGCTCGTCGCGAGCTGTGCTCCCAAGTCCTGAGCGGTCGCCGCCACGATGAGATCAGAGAGCGAGATCTGGCGATGGGTGTTGCGCCATCGCCGTCCGAGCTCACCGGCACGCCGTGCGATCGATTCATCCACGGGGACCCAGCGGAGACCGCGGAAAAGGCGCTCCGCAGCACTGCGCTCCGCGCTCCGGAGACCGCGCATGATCTCGACTCGCGTCACCTCCGACGCGACCATTCGGCTCTCCAGTGCGCGCGCGAACTCGCCGGCGCCTGGCTGTCCGCGCAAGATGTCCACCAGGACGGTCGAATCGACCACCGTCAGCCCCGACGCCACTGCTCGTCCAGCTCGCGCTCACGCTCCGGCTCTCGGTCACGGACCTGATCTACGTACGTGCAGCCATCGGGCAGACGCGGGATGGCACCGAATGATTCCGCGAGAGCAGCGCGCTGACGCTGGAGCTCGGTCAGATCGTCATCGGCGCCGGCCAGGTACGCTTCCACGGCCTCGCGGATGAGGCTGGAGGCCGTCACGCCGCACGCCCGCGCGCGGTGAACCAAGCGCTCCATCTGGTGCTCGTCGAGGTATATCTGGGTGCGCCTCATGATGTACGTATCGTACATCGCAAGCGCGAAACCAGGAAAGCTACCTCCGCCGGAGGCTTCCGGCCGGCCCTCCGCGTCCGGGGAGTGGAGGGCGCGGAGGGGGTCTTCGAGATGACCTGGGCACCGAACGGACGAGCGACCTAACCAGTACGGCACATCGCGGGGCGAGGGACCGCACGTCATCTGGAGGAGGATCGGCACCCACGATCTGTTCGATGAGCCCTGATGGAC
>JACCYW010000338.1 GCA_013696275.1 Chloroflexota bacterium
CGAGCAAGCCTGGATCTCCTGGGCGCTGGGCTATCCACGGCGGCCCTGGCAGCCGGCCTGCTGACGTTGACCAGGCTGGGCGATCAGGACGCGCAGGCGGACGCGCTCTTTGGACCGATCCCGCTGGCCGTGGCGACGCTTGTCCTGATGGTCGCGGCTGCCGTCCGCAACCTGCGCGCTAAGCAGCCCTTCCTGGATCTCAACCTGCTGCGCAATCGCACCTTCTCCGCGGCAGTCGTGCTCAGCCTGCTGACCGGCTACGCCCTGGCGACGGCCATCATCGGCGCCGCCGTCTTCGTCGATCGCGTCCGCTACGCCGGTCCGGCCGAGCAACGCCTGGTGCTCGGTAGTCTCGGCCTGGCCATGGCGCTGGGCGCCCTTGGTTCGGGATTCGCCATGCGCCTGCTGCATGCCATCCCGCTCAGCCTGCTGGGGCTCGCGCTGGCCATCGGTGGCATGGTCTTGTTGGCGGGGGCCGATCCGTCGACCGATCTGACCGTGCTGGTGGTGGGGCTCGTCCTCTTCGGGACGGGCTTCGGGCTGACCGTCACGCCCCGCAGCACGGCCGCCGTGGAGGCGCTCGGTCGGAGTGCATTCGGGGTGGCGAGCGCTGGCGTCACTGTGGCGCGGATGGCCGGGATGGCCATCGGGCTAGCCGTGTTGACCGGTTTCGGGTCACGACGCATCGAGGCGCTGAGCGTCGTCCTGGTCGACCCGGTGGCCCGCGACGCGGTCCTGCCGGCCGCACTGCGCGGGCGTCCCCTGGAGGACGGACTGGTCATCGAGGCGCTGGAGACGTGGGCCAGCTCGGAGGCAGCGGCCATCCTGTCCGGCCTCTTCCTGGTCGCAGCGGCGGTGCTGGTGGCGGCCATCCTGCCGACGCTCCTGATGCGCGACACCTCGCGGCGACAGACCGATGAGCGCATCATCGGCGAGCATGGCAGCCACGACGACAGCCAGGAAGCAGCGCTCGCGCTCTGAGGCGTCGATGACCTCCGCCGAGGGCTCGACCGCCTCCGCCGAGGGCTCGACCGCCTCCGACACGGCCGGCGTCATCAAAGCCTATGTCTGGTCACCGGACGGTAACGTCGCCGAGGTCGACTCTCTGGATCACATCCAGCGCGCCTTTGCTGATCCGGATACCCGCCTCTGGATCGACCTGGAGGATGCTTCACAAGGCACGCTGGAGTCGATCGCCGGCTGCCTGGAGCTGCATCACCTGATCGTCGAGGACATCGTCGAGCGCAACCAGCGGGCCAAGGTCGAATACACCGACGAGACCATGCACCTGGTCCTCTTTGCGCTCCAGTACGACGGCGAATTGATGACCGCGGAGCTGGACATCGTGCTCGGCGAACGCTTCCTGCTGACATCGCATCCGCCGGCTTGGCGACCGACCGAAACACCCAACATCCGGCGCAATGGGGTCGGCCACTTCCTGGACCACGGTGTCGACCACATGTTGTGGGCCGTCGTCGATGCCGCCATCGACGGCTATTTCCCGGTCTTCGACCGGCTTGGTGATGAGATAGATGATCTCCAGGATGATGTCCTGCGCCGGCCTTCGTCCCGGATCGTGGAGCGGGTCTTCCAGGTGCGCCGCGACCTGCTCACCATCCGTCACGCGGTCAGCCCCGAACGAGAGGTCTTCAACCAGCTCACGAATCGCGAGAATCCGCTCATCCATCCCGACCGGATCATCTACTTCCGCGATGTCTACGACCATCTGATCCGCTTGACCGACGAGCTGGACAGCTTCCGCGAACAGGTCGGGACGACCCTGGACGCTTACCTATCGACGGTCAACAACAACCTGTCGGAGGTGATGAAGCGTCTGACCGCGGTGACCGCTGTGCTGGCTGGGGCGGGTGCCGTGGCTGGCATCTTCGGCATGAGCGAAGCCGGCCTGGCGCTCAGCCTGACCGATCCGCGCTTCTGGGTGGTGACCATCGCGATACTTGTCGGGGCGGTGGCTGGGTTCGCCTACTTCCGCCGCATCGGCTGGATCTGAAGGCCGGCCCGGGTGGGGCAGGTCTACGGCGTGTCGTAACAGGGACGCGGATGCGGACGCGGGTGCGACTGGCCGGGATCCGCCGCCACCTCGCTGACCAGGGTCGCCGAGATCTGCAGCTTGGGAACGGTCCCGCGCGGCCCTTCGGACGTCTGCAGGATCAGGCGTTGCTCCCCCGCCGGCACGTTGATGGCGAGCGAGTAATCCAGCGCGTGACGCTTGACCCGGTCGACGCTATAGAGAAAGAGCCGGTCGTCATCCGTGTAGACCTGGACCAGTGCTCCCAACAGCTCGGCGCCATCCTGTCGCA
>JACCYW010000362.1 GCA_013696275.1 Chloroflexota bacterium
ATCCATAGGAGATTAGTAACGACGCCTGCGCTTCCTCGGGCCTTGCATCGCGGCGTGGCAGGTCGCCCTCATAGAATGTGACCTGTCCAGGAAGAACCTCCGGCAACGTGGAGCGCTCCGCGAACAGCACGCACGCCGGCACAGGGAAGAGAGGTCGAACCTCGGGCGGCAAGGCCCATGCTTCCGTGAATCGAACCCGCTCAGCCACGCCACACCGCCTGAACCGGCCAGTGTACCGGTCCACAATTCTGAGACACCGCTCTGCGCTTAAGCGGCCATGGGCAGGGCCGTGGTCTGCTCGGCCCGGACCTGGGCGGGTGTCCTGTAGCCGTGCCGCTCGATGATCCAGGACTGGTTGCAGGTCTGCCGGAAGGCGAGGAGAGCCAGGCGCAACTCCTCGACGGTGTCGAAGCGGCGGACCCACAGCAGGTTCTCCTTCAAGACCCGAATGAAGCGCTCGGCGCAGCCATTCCCTTCCGGCTCGCGGACGAAGGCGGGCGAGCCTTTGATGCCGAGGAAGCGGCTCTCGGCCTGGAAGTCGTGGCTGACGTACTGACTGCCGTGGTCGTGGCGGAGCCGAAGGCCGTCAGCGATGCCCTTGGCGAAGCCGCCATGGCATTGGCGGACGGCCTGCTTGACCGGCTCGAGGGCCTGGAAGCGATCGGCGCTGCGGCTGGCGTGAATGCCGACGCACTCGGTCGAGCAGTGATCGACGGTGATGAACACAGCAGCCTGGCCCTCACCAGTCATGACCGACGTCAGGTCGGTGCCCCACATGACATCCACCCGCTCGGTGGTGATCGTGCCGTCGTGGGCCCTCGAGCCGTGCGGCCGGCCGGCACGTTGGTGCGCCAACAGGCGGTTCTCGCGCATGAGCCGCAGAACGCGACGTCGGCTGCTGCGGATGCCGGCAAAGCGCAGCCGGGCCCACAGCTTGCGGTGGCCCTCGCCATGAAAGGGGCTGTCCCTGAGCAGCTCTTGGATCGCCGCCACCAGGCCTTCATCCGCCATCACGCCTTGCGGCCCGGGTCGCCTGCGGACGGCCTCCTCCGAGCGATGACGGTGTCGGTAAATGGTGGCCCGTGACACGCCCCAGAGGCGGCTGACCCGCTCGAGGCCATAGACATGGCCGGTGGTGGGCGAGACCTGCCGGCTCATCACCTCGGTCTCCGGCGGGCCAAAGGGCGCTGTGCCTCCAGACGCTCGATCTTCGCCTCCAGCAGCTCGGCCGTCATCGTCAGCTCGCCGACCTTGGCCTGCAGCCGGTCGATCTCGGCATCCCGTGCGTCAGCCGGGCGGCTCTTCAGCGACGCTTCGCCCCCGGCCAGGAACTGGTCACGCCAGCCGCTCAGCTCGGCGGCCGCCACACCCAGCTCGCGCGAGATCAGCTCCAGGTCCTCGCCCCGCAGGAGCCGCAGCACCGTCTCCTGCTTGCGTCGCGCCGACATCCGCCGCCGCGGCTCGGGCGTGGGCCCGTCTCCGCCAGCGTGGCGGGCGCGCTCCGCCGGGCCCACGCCCACCCCAACCGTCTCGTCCATTCTCACCTCCTTGCAGTTGCCTACCTGCAAAGCGGTGTCTCAGCGAACTGTAGGCCGGGGGAATCGTCGGCAATGACGAGCTTGACGCCGCGCAGACCGCGATCGGCCAGCGAGCGAAGGAACCCGGTCCAGAAGACCTCGGCCTCGGAGGCACCCGTGGCGACGCCCAGGACCTCGCGGCGCCCGTCGGTGTTGACGCCGACAGCGACTATGACGGCGACACTGACGATCCGACCGCCCTGCCGCGATTTCAGGTAGGTGGCGTCGATCCACAGGTAGGGCCAATGGCCCTCGATCGGTCGGCTGAGGAACGCCTGGACGCGCTCGTCGATGTCCTCGCACAGACGCGAGACTTGGCTCTTGGAGACGCCTGTGCCGCCCATCGCCTTGACCAAGTCGTCGACCGAACGGGTCGAGACCCCGTGCACGTAAGCCTCTTGGATGACTGCGGTCAGGGCCTTCTCTGCGGTGCGACGCGGCTCCAGGAAAGCCGGGAAGTACGAGCCCTTGCGCCGCTTCGGGATCGCGAGCTCGATCCGGCCGACCCGTGTCTCCCAACCACGCTCCCGGTAGCCGTTCCGGTGATTGGTCCGATCCGGGCTCCGCACCCCAGCCGCAGCCCCGGTGAGCC
>JACCYW010000380.1 GCA_013696275.1 Chloroflexota bacterium
GGACGGCAAGCTGCAGACCTACGAGCCCATCACTCCCATCCCGGGATCGGTCGACTCGGCGGCCGACACGATCACGATGACGGTGCCTTACTCGCTCATCGATCATGTCAGCGTCAACGCCAGCGACGCAGCTGCGCCACCCGTCGAGCGGGCTTCGCAGGCGGGCGACAGGATATTCGAGCTGACCGGCTTCACCTTCGGCAATCCCACCGGTGATCCCTCTACGCAGCTCTATCTCAACCAGGCGGACTCCACGCCTTCGTTCGACTATCGCCTGGGCTCGGCTCCATCAGGGCCGATCAGCCTATCCATCGACGACGTGACTGTGACGGAGACAGATGCGACGACCTACGCCCGCTTCACGGTCAGCCTCTCCGCCGCGACGGAGCGTGTGGTGGAGGTCGACTTCGACACGCGCAACGGCACGGCCAGGGCTGGCCAGGACTATGTCGCTCGCTTCGGTACGCTGACCTTCCAGCCCGGCGAGACGGAGCGCACCCTTCGCATCGCCATCACGGGTGAGAACCGCCGTGAGGACACGGAGCACTTCTTCGTCGACCTTTCCGACCCACTGCGTGCGACGATCGCCGACGGCCTCGGCCGGGGCACCATCCGCGACGACGATCCGGACGATCCGCTCGTCGTGATGACCAAGTCGGGGCCCGTCAACGCGGCCCCCGGCGCCGACTTCAGGTACACGCTCGCCTACGAGAACCTGGGGCCGTTCGACTCGCGCAACGCGCGCATCACCGATGTGCTGCCCGCCGACCTGAAGTTCTTGTCGGCCTCGGACGGAGGCGCCTTCGCCAGCGATACCGGAACGGTGACCTGGTCACTGGGAACAGTGGGTGTCGATGAACCCGACGAGGTCAGGCTGCACGTCCAGATACGCGCACGGACGCCCCTCGGGACGGTCATCACTAACATCGGCCGATTCTCCGGCGACGCGACCTTCTCCGCGCCTGCCGGATCCACCACGATCGTGGGCCCATAAGGACACGCTTCGTCCTCTACCTCTTTGCGAGCCCGGATCCTCCAAGATCCGGCTCGCCGCTTTCTGCGCATCCCCGCAGGAGTGGTGCACCGGCGGGGTCACGAGGTCTCCGGGAGTAGGCTGAAGGAAGGCACATGTGATGGCCGGACCACTGGAAAATGCCGGTGGTCGAGCGTGGCGATCTTCTCTTCGCCCCAGTGTTCAGCCGCCACTATCACGCTCGCATCGACCATACCAAGGGGCAGGTCGGAATAGCGAATGCGGAGCTCACGAATGCGTGACCATCCGTCCGGATCCAGGTCATGGACCGTGAGCCCGCCGTCAGCGACCGAAGCGAGAAGGAGATCGAAGACGCCAACGCCAAGCCGGCTATCTGACAGCCACTCGGTCTCCACGAGCACCGGCACGGTCACGAACAATCGCTCGTTGGTATCCCTCAACAGATCACGGCATGCGACGTGGTCCGGGTCGCCGACGTCCATCGCGGCGAAGAGGGGACCGGTGTCCACGATCAGCGCCAGGGCCGGGGCTCCGGCGCGATGTCAGAACTGTCGCGCGCCGTTGGGCCGGTCCCAGGTGAGCTTCGCCCGACGCCCAGGAAGTGAAGCCGGGGAGAGGGACGTTCGGCCCTCAGGGCCAGCCCTTGCCTGATCACCTCCGCAAGCGATAGCCGCTCGCGATGGGCTATGACACGAAGGCGTCGAAGTATCTGCTCGTCGGCCATGATCGTGGTGCGCTTCATAGCATTATGCTACCACTGACTTGCATAACACCACGCATCCAGGCGGAGGAGCGGAACCGGCCAGCCTCCTCCTGGGCGACGGGGGCCGCCTGAGCCGCCTGGCCGCGGACGCTCCGCGCCGACCGGGCTAGCATCGGTCGGTGAGCGATCGATCCGCGGATGAAGGCTTCGCCTGGGGCGAGGATGCACCGGTGCCGGAGGCGCCGATGGACATCGATATCGGAGCAGATGAGCCGGCCCTCACAGGCGCGGCCGATGCAGCCGACCCTCGAGCCCGAGCCCGCCGTGGCGGCCGCCCAACAGTCGCTGGCGCGCCGGACGAACCGGAGGATGTCGACTGGTTCGCCGCCGTGTCCGCCGTCGGCCCCAACGACGCCCAGCGGTCGAAGGGCAGCCTCCAGGCTCAGCGGACGGTCGGGACCGAGGCCCTTGCAGAGCGGATCGTGGCGCGGCTCAACACCGAACAGGCTCGGGCCGTCACCACCACCGATGGGCCGCTCCTCATCCTGGCCGGGGCGGGATCGGGCAAGACCCGCGTGCTTGCCCATCGGGTGGCCTACCTGGTCGGCGTCAAGGGGGTGGCGCCGTGGCGCATCCTGGCGGTCACCTTCACCAACAAGGCCGCCGCCGAGATGCGCACTCGGATCCTGGCGCTGGTCGGTGAGGGTGGACGCAACGTGGCCATGGGCACCTTCCATTCGCTGTGTGCCCGGGTGCTGCGCCGGGACGGAGCGGCCATCGGCATCGCCCCGCGTTTCGCCATCTATGACACGGACGACCAGACGACGGTCGTCAAGC
>JACCYW010000394.1 GCA_013696275.1 Chloroflexota bacterium
GTGACGGCCGCCCCGGATCGGGCGATGCGCCGACGACACAGATCCGGCGGGCGCGGCGCAACAGATCGAGGGCACCGTCAAGGTCCAGCAGCGGTACCGGTCCAGTGCCCTCCTGGGCATCGAGCACGTCCCGGGCAGTCGCCCGCGCCTCTCCCGTCAGGCCGTGCTCTCCTTCTCGTAGGGCCGGCCGACAGCTGCCGGCGGGATGCTCCTGCCCACCACTCCGGCCAGGATGACGATGGTGATGACGTATGGCAGAGCGGCGTAGAACTGATTCGGGATGCCCGCCAGCAGGTCGCCCAGTTGGCCGTCAGGTGGTCGCAGGCCGATGGAGACGCCGAGGCGTTCAGAGCCAGCGAAGAGGAGTGCCGCCAGCAACGCGCCGATGGGTGTCCAACGCCCGAAGATCACGGCCGCCAGGGCGATGAACCCGCGGCCCGCGGTCATGCCGTTCTGGAACGTACCAGTCGCTTCAAGAGTGAGGTAGGCACCGGCCAGCCCGGCCAGCACGCCGCCGAGGACGACGTTCCGGTAGCGCAGCCGGATGACGTTGATACCGACGGTATCGGCGGCCTTGGGATGCTCACCGACGGCTCGCGTGCGTAGCCCCCACCGCGAGCGGAAGAGCAGCACCTGCATGACGATGACGATGATGATGACGGACATCGCGAGCGGCCCTTGGGCGAGGAACGCCTCGAAGATCCAGCCGACGACCGGAAGCTCGACGAGCGCCGCCGGCGGCTCGAACTCGGAGAACCGCCCACCGCCACCCAGGCCGGAACCGACCAGCCGGTTCAGGTAGCTTGTCAGCCCGAGGGCTGCGATGTTGATGATGGTGCCGCTGATGATCTGATCAGCGCGCACGCTGATCGAGAGCCACGCGTGAAGCGCGGCGAGCGCAACAGAGGCGGCCACGGCGGTCACGACGGCCGCCACGAGCGGCAGGGTCAGTCCGAAGACGAGGGTCCCCGCGGTGTCGGGCACCATGCCGGCCACGACGCTGGCCGTGGCATAGCCGACGAATGCGCCCGTCAACATCATGCCTTCTATGCCGATGTTGACGACCCCGCTGCGCTCGCACAGGATGCCGCACATCGCGCCAAGGGCGATGGGTGTCGCGCCGGCCAGGATGCCCGGCGCGATCCGAGGCAACACTTCTACCAGATAGCCCAAGAACTGGAAGACGAGACCCAGGATGGGGATGTCGTACAGGATCTCCATCAGCGGACAGCCTGCTCGCCGTATGAACGGGTCACCGTCTGTATCTCGTCGACGCCGGCCCTCGCGGCGCGGACGCGGAAGAGCCGGCGGACCACGATGTCAGCGGCCAGGAAGAACAGGATGATGGCCTGGAGTACATCGATGATCTCGACCGGGATCTCGGCCCGGATCTGCATCAGCGGAGCTCCTGCCCGCAGCACACCGAAGAGCAGCGCCCCGAACAGCACGCCGACCGGGTGGGCACGGCCGAGCAGGGCGACGGCGATGGCATCGAAGCCGATGGCGGTGCCGAATGTGGCTGGATAGAAGCCGATCTCGCCCAGGAACAGGATCGCGCCAGCCAACCCGGAAAGCAGCCCGCACAGTGACATGGTCAGGATGATCAGGCGTCGCGGGCTCATCCCCGCGTAGCGTGCGGCGCTGGGATTGGCACCGACGGTCCGGATCTCGAAACCCAAGGTAGTGCGCCAGATGAGCCACGACGTGATGGGCACGAACGCCACCGCCAGGAAGACGCCGAGGTTGAGATCCCTGCCGAAGACGACCGGTAGCGTCGCGTTGCCCACCGCGGCGGTCCGGTCGAACGTGAAGCCCGGCGCGCGCAGGAGCCCGATGACCAGGGCCGACGCCGTGAACGTGGCGATGTAGTTGAGCATGATCGTGGTGACCACCTCATGGGCACCGGTGACTGCCTTGAGGAGGCCGGGGATGAACCCGTACAGGGCACCGCCCGCCGCGCCCGCCACGACGGCTACCGGGATGGCCACGAGGGGGTCTGCGTTGGCGAACTGCGCACCCACTACGGACGCCGCCAGGCCGCCCATCAAGAACTGGCCGGTGGCGCCGATGTTGAAAAGCCCAGCCTTGAAGCCGAGCGCTACCGACAGCCCGGCCAACAGGAGCGGCGCCGTGTTGACGATCGACGCGGTGATCGCGTTCTCCGGCTGGGCTGCGCCTATGCCCAAGCCACCTTCCAGCAGGGCGAGGTATGCCCGGACAGGCAGTCCGGCATCGAATGAGCCACCTATCACCACGCTGGAAGCCATCATCACCACCGCCCCGACGATGACCGCCAGCGCCACCGCCGCCATCGGGATGGCCGACAGCGCCCAGATCCGGTGCAACGTTGAACGTCCCATCTCGCGCGACGCTTCCGTGGGCGTCGCTGGCAGTGCTCCCGGTCCGCTGGCGGGCGCGGACGGTCCTGCCT
>JACCYW010000397.1 GCA_013696275.1 Chloroflexota bacterium
GCGGCCGCCTATGAGGTCGGTCAGACCCTGGATGTCTCCTTGTTCGCGGCCGGTGAGAGCGTCGATGTGACCGGCGTGAGCAAGGGCAAGGGCTTCGCCGGGACCATCAAGCGGCACCACTATCGGCGTGGCCCGGAGACACACGGCTCCGATTCACATCGGGCGCCCGGGTCGATCGGCGGTGGTACCAGTCCCGGCAAGGTCTTCAAGGGCTCAGGCATGCCCGGCCGGATGGGCCACGTCCGGACCACGGTCAAGAAGGCGACCATCGTGCGCGTCGACGAGCAGCGCTCGCTCCTGCTGGTCAAGGGCCCGGTCCCGGGGCCGCGCAACGCTCTCGTCCTGGTCAGGAAGGCCTAGCGTGCCGACCACCGCTCTGCTGACCAAGACCGGCGGCGATGCCGGCACCGTCGAGTTGCCCGAGGCGCTCTTTGCCGCGCCCGTCAACGAGGCCGTCATCCACCAGGCCGTCACCGCGCAGATGGCTGGACGGCGGACCGGAACCCACGACACCAAGACCCGTGGTGAGGTCGCCGGCGGTGGTGCCAAGCCATATCGCCAGAAGGGCACCGGCCGCGCCCGACAGGGCACGCGCAGCGCGCCCCACTACGCCGGTGGGGGAGTGGTCTTCGGACCGCACCCGCGCAGCTATGCCCAGCGCTTGCCCAAGCGGATGAAGCGTCTGGCGCTCGTCGGGGCTCTCACCGCCAAGTTCGGTGACGGCGCCATCAGGGTCGTCGAGGACCTGGCCATGGATGCCATCCGTAGCCGGGAGTTGATCGGTTACCTGCGCTCGTTGGAGGCGTCGGGCCGAGTGCTCGTCGTGGCTGAAGGCAAGGACGAGCGGTTGGAGCTGTCGGCCCGCAACCTGCCTGGCGTCACCGTCATCCGCGCTGACTCCTTGAACGTGGTGGATGTCATAAACGCCGACGTGGTGCTCATCACACAGCCCTGCCTGCCGACCATGGTAGAGGTCTACTCGTGACGCTCGATCCGGCTCAGGTCGTGCTCCGCCCCGTCATCAGTGAGAAGTCGCTCGATCAGACGCAGCGTCGCAAGTACACCTTCGCGGTCCATGACGACGCCAACAAGCTGCAGATCAAGGAGGCCGTCGAGGTCCTCTTCAAGGTCACCGTGGTCGATGTCAACGTCCTGACCACCAAGCCGAAGGAGAAGTCACGCAATCGCAAGCGCGGCCGGCAGCGCGGCTGGACCTCGGCCTGGAAGAAGGCCGTTGTGACCGTCGGGGCCAGCGACAAGATCGAATTCTTCGAGGGGGTCTGACAGATGCCGCTACGCAGCTATAAGCCGACCTCACCGGGCCTGCGCACGATGACCCGCTCGACCTTCGAGGAGATCACCACCACCCAGCCACACAAGCCATTGTTGGAGCCGATGAAGCGCGGCAGCGGGCGCAATGGTCAGGGCCGCATGACCGTCCGCCACCGTGGCGGAGGAGAGAAGCGCGCCTATCGGCGGATAGACTTCCGGCGCGACAAGTGGGACGTTCCGGCACGACTGGCGACCGTCGAATACGACCCCAACCGGTCGGCGCGCATCGGGCTGCTCCACTATCGCGACGGAGAGAAGCGCTACATCCTGGTGCCGCACGGTCTGCGCGTCGGGGACATCGTGGTCGCCGGCTCGAGCGCCGAGGCGCGGGTGGGCAATGCCCTGCCGCTGCGCAATATCCCGCTCGGCACGCAGCTGCATAACATCGAGCTCATCCCCGGCCAAGGTGGTCGCATCGTCCGTTCGGCCGGTGCCTCGGCGCAGTTGCTGGCCAAGGAGGGCGATGAGGCGCAGGTCCGGTTGCCGTCCGGCGAGGTGAGACGCGTGGATGTGCGCTGTATGGCCACGGTCGGCCAGGTGGGTAACCTGGACCATGAGAACCAGGATCTGGGCAAGGCCGGACGTTCCCGTCATATGGGTCGCCGACCTGAGGTGCGCGGCGTAGTCATGAACCCGCGCGACCATCCCCACGGCGGCGGCGAGGGCAAGTCACCGACGGGCATGCCGCCCAAGACACCATGGGGCCAGCCGGCGATGGGCCACCGCACACGCCGCTCCAAGACGACCGGTCGCGTCATCGTCCGGTCGCGGCACGGCAAGAGCTAGGGAGGGAGGACGCCATGTCGCGATCGCTGAAGAAGGGACCGTTCATCGAGGCGCGGCTACTTGGCCGCGTCCAGGCGATGAACAAGATGAATGAGAAGAAGCTGCTCAAGACGTGGTCGCGAGCATCGGTCATCTTCCCCGACTTCATCGGCCACACGGTGGCCGTCTACAACGGCAAGAAGCACATCCCGGTCTATGTGACCGAGAACATGGTCGGCCATCGTCTCGGTGAGTTCTCGCCGACCCGCACCTTCCGCGGGCACGGCAAGCACACCGAGCGGTCGACATCACTCAAGTAGAGGTCAACGGTTTGAGGGTCTCCGCCACCGCCAAGTACATACGCCGCTCGACGCGCAAGACTCGCCTGGTCACCCAGGTCATAGTCGGGCGTTCTGTCGGCGACGCCGCGGCCATCTTGAGGTTCATGCCGCAGGGCGCTGCTCGCGACGTGGCCAAGGTGCTCAAGAGCGCGGCCGCCAATGCCGAGAACAACCACGACCTCTCTCCGGAAGACCTCGTGGTCGTCCGGGCGACAGCCGATGAGGGGCCGACACTGAAGAGATGGAGGCCGCGTGCTCAGGGCCGCGCCTTCCCCATCCACAAGCCGATGACCCACGTCACAGTGGTCGTCGAGGACCGGGAGGTTCGCTGATGGGTCACAAGGTCCATCCCAATGGCTTCCGACTGGGCGTCTCACGGACGTGGAACGCCAAGTGGTATGCCGATCGTGACTACACGACACTGCTTAAGGAGGACATGACCATCCGACGGCTGGTCACGCGGCGCTTGGCCAACGCGAGCGTCAGCCTGGTGGAGATCGAGCGTGGCATCAACCACGTCACCGTCACCGTCCACACCGCCAAGCCGGGCATCGTCATCGGCAAGGGTGGCGCCAACGTCGAGGCCTTGCGCCAGCAGATCGGCCGGCTCACCACTCGCAAGGTCAAGCTGGAGATCAAGGAGATCCGCCAAGCAGAACTCGATGGGGTCCTGGTCGCCAGCAACATCGCGCAGCAGCTGGCTCGGCGGATAGCCTTCCGCAAGGCCATCAAGCAGTCGATCCAGCGGACCATGAAGGCCGGCGCCAAGGGCGTCAAGATCCAGGTCTCCGGTCGGCTGGGTGGATCCGAGATGGCGCGGCGCGAGTGGGACAAGGAAGGTCGCATCCCGCTCGGTACGCTGCGCGCCGACATCAGCTACGGCCAGGTCCATGCCCACACGACCTACGGCCGCATCGGCGTCAAGGTGTGGATCTATCGCGGCGACGTGATGCCCGAGCGACAGGCACCGCGCGAGGCTGCGGCGGCTGTGGCAGCGGGAGCGGCATAGCCATGTTGATGCCTCGCCGCGTCAAGCATCGCAAGGTCATGCGCGGTCGAATGAGCGGCATGGCCAAGGGCGGCAGCACCATCGCCTTCGGCGACTATGGCCTGATGACCCAGGAACCGGCTTGGATCACCAGTCGCCAGATAGAGGCCGCCCGGCGGGCCATGACCCGCTACGTCAAGCGCGGCGGCAAGATCTGGATCCGCATCTTCCCGGACAAGCCGGTCACCAAGAAGCCGGCCGAGGTCCGCATGGGCTCGGGCAAGGGCGCGCCAGACCATTGGGTGGCGGTCGTGCGGCCGGGTCGTATCCTCTTCGAGATGTCGGGTGTGCCGCACGGCGAGGCGGCCGAGGCGATGCGCCTGGCCAGCCACAAGCTACCGGTCGACGTTCGCTTCGTGGTGCGCGAGGGGGTCAGCGATGGACATAACTAAGGTGCGTTCATTGACCGATCAGGAGCTCAGCGACGAGTTGACCGTCGCTCGGCGCCAGCTGTACGACCTGCGCTTCCAACTGGCCACCCGCCAGCTGACCGACTACGACCAGATCTCTCAAACGCGGCGCAGCATCGCCCGGCTGCTGACGGTCAGGACCGAGCGTGACAACGCGGCGCTCGGAGACCAGCCATGAGCGGCATCGAGGCCGGCACACGTGGCCGGCGCAAGGCGAAGGTCGGCCTGGTGGTCTCCGACAAGATGGACAAGACCATCGTCGTGTCGGTCGAACGGCTCTCTCGACATCATCTCTACAAGCGCGTCGTCCGCCTGACCACCAAGTTCAAGGCCCATGACGAGCGCAATGAGGCGCATCTCGGCGACACCGTGCGCATCGAAGAGTCGCGGCCGCTCTCGGCGACCAAGCGCTGGCGGCTGGTGGAGGTCGTCCAGCACGCGGGCGAGGGCTCGACCGAGACGATCATCACGGAAGAACCTGAGACCAGCGCAGCTATCCACATGGCCGCCCACCCCGGGCGCGAGGCGCAGGATGGTGAGACCGCCCCGGCGGGTACCTCCGCGCCGCTCGGCCCCCAGCCGGCAGCCGCAGCGCAGCCAGCAGCCGACTCCGAACTGGCGCGGGAGGCGACGCCATGATCCAGGCCAACAGCCGGGTCCGGGTCGCGGACAACACCGGCGCCCGGACCATCCAGTGCATCCGCGTCCTCGGTCGCTCACAGAAGACGACCGCTGGCGTGGGCGACGTCATCGTCGCCAGCGTCAAGCAGGCCATCCCCAACGCCGCCGTCAAGAAGGGTGACGTCGTGCGCGCCGTGGTCGTACGTACCAGCAAGGAGTTCGGGCGACCCGACGGCAGCTATATCCGTTTCGACGAGAACGCCGCGGTGCTCATCAACAACCAGGGCAATCCTCGAGGCACCCGCATCTTCGGGCCGGTGGCGCGCGAATTGCGCGACCGCAACTACATGAAGATCGTTTCCCTCGCCCCGGAGGTGCTGTGATGGCGCGCGTACCCGCCCAGCCCGGTCACCAACGAGTGCCTGATGTCCGACGTGGCGACGAGGTACTCATCCTGACCGGTAAGGACGCCGGCAAGCGTGGCACCGTCGAGCGCATGGAGATGCCCGACCGTCTCGTCCTGGACGGTCTGAACATCGCCAAGCGCCACACCAAGCCGCGACCTCGCCAGGGCCGCACGGAGCGCCAACCGCGCATCCAGCAGGGCGGCATCCTGGACATCGCGCGCCCGCTGCACGTCAGCAACGTGATTATCGTCTGCCCCAGCTGCCATACGCCGACCCGTGTCCGGCACGACCGCCAGGCTGACGGCCGCAACGTCCGCGTATGCCGGCACTGCGGCGAGGCGCTCACCAGGGTGGAGAGCACGCGGTCGTGAACAACCAGCTGCACCAGCGCTACCTGGACGAGGTCGTGCCGGCGCTCCGCAAGGAATTCGGCTATGGCAACCCGATGCAGGTCCCCCGGCTGGACAAGATCGTCGTCAACATCGGGCTGGGCGAGGCGTTGCAGAATGCCAAGGCCATGGATGCCGCCGTGGGCGACCTGACCATCATCACCGGCCAGAAGCCGATAGTCACGCGCGCCAAACGCTCCATCGCCCAATTCCGCCTGCGCACCGGAAACGCCATCGGGCTCAAGGTCACCCTGCGCGGGGATCGCATGTGGGACTTCCTGGAGCGGCTCACTCGCCTGGCTCTGCCGCGTATCCGTGACTTCCGAGGCGTGCCATCGAGATCGTTCGATGGGCGCGGCAACTACTCGCTCGGGCTGCGTGAGCAGCTCGCCTTTCCGGAGATCGATTACGACAGGGTCGACCGCCTGCGAGGGCTTGAGGTGAGCATCGTCACCTCGGCTCAGACCGATGAGGAGTCCAAGCGTCTGCTGGCACTCCTCGGTATGCCCTTCGCCAGCTAGGCCCGACAAGGAGGTTCGATGGCCAAGAAGTCACTCATCGCCAAGGCCGCTCGCACGCAGCGCTTCGGTGTCCGCGCCTATAGCCGCTGTGCTGTATGTGGTCGGGCCCGCGGCTACATGCGTCGTTTCGCCATGTGCCGCATCTGTTTCCGCGAGCGTGCTCTGCTGGGCGAACTGCCCGGCGTGACCAAGTCGAGCTGGTAACGGATGAACATCTCCGACCCCATCGCCGATATGCTCACGCGCATCCGGAATGCCAGCCTGGCGCGCCATGACGATGTCGTCCTGCCTGCCTCTCGCACCAAGCTGGCCATCGCCCGCATCCTCAAGGAAGAAGGCTTCATAGAGGACTTCTCAGAGACGCGCGCCGGTCCCGGCGCGGAGTTGCGCCTGACGCTCAAATACGTCGGCCGGGTGCCCGTCGTCTCTGGCTTGAAGCGCGTCAGTAAGCCGGGCCTGCGCGTCTATGCCGCCAAGACCGACATCCCGCGCGTGTTGGGTGGCCTGGGCATCGTCATCGTCAGTACAAGCCAGGGGATCATGACCGGCAGCCGTGCCCGCAAGGGCCAGCTTGGCGGCGAGGTCCTGGCGTACGTCTGGTAGGCGGCGAGGTGTCACGTATCGGGCGCATGCCCATATCAGTGCCGTCCGGCGTGGACGTCACCATCGCCGGTGAGCACATCACCATCACGGGTCCGCGCGGCCGACTGTCGCGTGATCTGCCCGCCGTGATGCGCGTCTACCAGGACGATGGCGTGCTCCGCGTCGAGCGTCCGAACGACGAAAAGAGCTCGCGCGCACTGCATGGACTGACGCGCACCCTGGTCTCCAACATGGTCATCGGCGTGACCGATGGCTACCGCAAGGGCCTGGAGATCACCGGTGTCGGCTATCGTGCCCAGCTCGTCGGCCAGAAGCTGCAGCTCAATCTGGGCTACAGCCACCCCATCGAGATCGATCCTCCGGGTGGCATCACCTTCGAGGTCGAGACGCCGACCCGCCTGGCGGTCAGCGGTATCGACAAGGAACTGGTCGGCCATGTCGCCGCTCGTGTCCGTGCCACTCGCAAGCCCGAGCCGTACAAGGGCAAGGGAGTGCGCTACGCCGGCGAGGTCATCCGCCGGAAGGCCGGCAAGGCGGGCAAGATCGGAGGCAAGAAGTGAGCTCCAGCCGTACAGCGGCACGCATCAAGCGCCATGAGCGGATCCGCCTCCGCGTGACCGGCACGGCCGCCCGGCCGCGCCTGGCCATATTCCGCAGCCTGGACCAGATCTATGCCCAGGTCATCGATGATGCCGCTGGCCGGACGGTGGCCAGCGCATCCTCGCTCGAATCAGCCCTCCGCGCGACCGCCGGGACCAAGAGTGCGCGGGCCGAGCGCGTCGGCTCGCTCCTCGCCGAGCGGGCTCGCGCAGCGGGCGTGAGCAAGGTCGTCTTCGACCGAGCCGGGTTCCGTTACCACGGACGAGTCCGCGCCCTCGCTGAGGCAGCGCGCGGATCCGGCCTCGACTTCTAGCTACGCAGACAGACAAAGGAGCCGCATGGCGCGCATAGACCCAGCCCGACTCACGCTCGAGGAGCGTGTCGTCCAGATCAACCGAGTAGCCAAGGTCGTGAAGGGCGGTCGACGCTTCAGCTTCAGCGCGGTCGTGGTGGTCGGTGACGGCAACGGTCACGTGGGCGCCGGGATGGGCAAGGCCGATGAGGTGCCGGAGGCCATCCGCAAGGGCGTGGAAGATGCCAAGAAGCATCTCATCCGTGTCCCGCTGGTGGGCACGACCGTGCCCCATGAGGTACGTCAGCAGTTCGGCGCGAGTACCGTGCTCCTCAAGCCCGCTTCACAGGGCACAGGCGTCATCGCCGGTGGCTCGGTGCGGGCCGTCGTGGAGGCGGCCGGCGTCCGCGACATCCTGTCCAAGTCGCTCGGGTCGACCAATCCGGTGAACGTGGTCCGGGCGACCTTGGAAGGGCTGCGCAGCATGCACAGTGCCGAGGAGCTGTCAGCTCGTCGCGGGCGTCAGCTGCGGAGCGCCATCCCGGGCCAGCCGGCGGCTGGCTCGGCGGAAGGTAACGGGAATGGCCGGTAAGCTGCGTATCACGCTCCACAAAAGCACGGTAAGCACGACCCGCGAGGCTCGCGGTACGATCCGCGCCCTCGGGCTGCGCCGCATCGGTCAGGCTGTCGAGCATGCCGATACACCGGCCACCCGCGGCATGATCCGAGCGGTCAGCCACCTCGTGACCGGCGAGGCCGTGTCCGACAGCGCCGCACGCAACAGCCGCACCAGGTCGGCGAGCACATCCAGGGCGGCGAGCGCCACATCCAGGGCCGCGAGCTCCAAAGCGGCAAGCTCGAAGGCGGCCAGTGCCAGCGCCGCCAGTCGCAAGCAGGACCAGGAGAAGGGATCGTGAAGCTGCACGAACTGAGACCGGCACCTGGATCGCGCAAGGAGCGCACCCGGGTGGGCCGTGGCATCGCGGCCGGCAAGGGCAAGACGGCTGGGCGCGGCACCAAGGGCCAGCGCTCGCGGGCGGGGGCGTCGATCCCGGCCTGGTTCGAGGGTGGGCAGACTCCGCTGCACATCCGGATACCCAAGCTGCGCGGCTTCAAGCGGTTCGGCCGCATCGAGTTCCAGGTCGTGAACGTCGGTCGCATCTCCGAGTACGCCGCGAGCGGCCGGTTCGGAATCGGAACGGGTGGCGGCGAAGGGGCCGGCGCAGGCCGGGCGGGCGACCCGGTGACCATCCACGTGGAGATGCTGAGGAGCGCTGGTCTGGTCGGCTCTGACCGACGGCCGGTCAAGGTGCTGGGTGCCGGCGACGTATCGCAGGCGCTACTCGTCACGGCCGACGCATTCACCCGCAGTGCGCGCCAGAAGATCGAGGCGGCGGGCGGTTTCGTCCAGTTGCTTGCGCCACAGGAAGCCGCGCTCGCGGCTCCGGTCGACGGGACGCCCGCCGGGGTGACGTCCGACGGCGGGACGCCGGCCGCTGGCACGAGCGCTGACCTGACCCCGGGCGATGCGTCTGACGACGCGCCGCCCGATGTCCCTGCCCGCCGGTCGCGCCGCAGCGCTCCTCCAGCGAGCGACCCCGCAGGCGGCTGAGCGTGTTCGACGCACTGGTCAATGCCTTCCGTACGCCGGACATCCGGCGCCGCATCCTCTTCGTGGCGGGGATGCTCATCATCTACCGGCTGCTGGGGCACGTCCCCGTGCCCGGCGTGGAGCGCCAGGTCCTGGCCCAGTTCCTGGGTAGCCAGCCGTTCCTTCAGCTCATCAATCTGTTCTCCGGCGGGGGCCTCTCCGACCTCTCCATAGTCGCCCTTGCGATGACCCCGTACATCAACGCGTCGATCATCATGCAGCTCATGACCGGGGTCGTGCCGCGACTCCAGCAGCTCTCGCGTGAAGGCGAGTACGGACGCAACAAGATCAATCAGTACACCCGCTACCTGACCGTGCCGCTGGCCTTCCTTCAGGCGTACGGGACGCTGGCCATCCTGGCGCAGGCGGAGGTCATCCTGCAGTTCGACCTGGCCCGGTTCGAGACACTCATCCAGATGTTCACCTTGGCCGGCGGGGCCATCCTGGTCATGTGGCTGGGCGAACTCATCACCGAGCGGGGTATCGGTAACGGCATCAGCTTCATCATCTTCGCCGGCATCGTCGCCGGGTTGCCGGCCGGGCTGGGCCAATTCGCAGCCGCACCCGATCTGGCGCGGGGCATCCTGTTCACTCTGCTGGCCGTCGTCGCAGTCGCGGTCATCGTCTACATCCAGGAGGGCCAGCGGCGCATCCCCATCCAGTATGCGAGCCGCGTTCGCGGCCGGCGCATGTATCAAGGTGGAGCTACGTTCCTGCCGTTGCGCGTCAACCAGGCCGGCGTGATCCCCATCATCTTCGCCATCAGCATCCTGGCCTTCCCCTTCCAGATCGCCAGCTATTTCGCCGTCTCGGAAGGCGTCATCGGCGAGATCGCCACCAGCATCACCCAGATCCTGGCGCCCAACGGCGGGGTATACATAGCTGGCTACTTCCTGCTGACCGTGGGCTTCACCTACTTCTACACCGCTTTCACCTTCAAGCCCGACGAGACGGCCGACCAGCTGCGCAAGAACGGCGGTTTCATCCCGGGCATCCGCCCGGGCGCACCGACGCGCGACTATCTGGCCCGCGTGGTCTTCCGCATCAGCCTGGCGGGCGCCATCTTCCTGGGCATCGTGGCGGTCTCGCCGGTCCTCATCGAGACCGTCTTCTCGGGCAGCGTGGTGGCCGGCTTCGCCCTCGGCGGGACGGCGCTGCTGATCATCGTGTCGGTCGTGGTGGAGACGATGAAGCAGATCGAAGCCCAGCTGATGATGCGCAACTACGAAGGTTTCATCAGGTGACGGGCGCCCGGCGCGGCAATGGCAGCCGGCCGGCGCGTCGCGGCCAGTCGACCACAACGGTCGGTGACGAACGGTCGGCGCTGCGTGTGCTCGTGATGGTGGGTGGCCCTGGGGCGGGCAAGGGGACGCAGGCGCGCTACCTCTCGGCGGCACTCGGCCTGCCCCACGTGGCATCGGGCGACCTGTTCCGCGATGCCATGGCGGAAGGCACGCCGACCGGTCTTGAAGCCAAGGCTTACTACGATCGCGGTGCGCTCGTGCCCGACGAGCTGACCGTGCGGATGATCGCTGAGCGGCTGGACCAGCCCGATGCCGCCTCAGGCGCCATCCTCGATGGCTTCCCCAGGACGGTCCCTCAGGCGCGAGCGCTGGACGGCTTTCTCCTGCGGCGCGGGACGCGGCTGGAGGGGGCGCTCTACATCGATGTGTCGGAGGATGAGCTGGTGCGGCGACTATCGGGCCGCTGGATATGCAGCGGCCCGGCCCAGCACGTCTATCACGTCGTGAACCACCCGCCCGAACGGCCCGGTATCTGCGACTTCGATGGGACCGAGCTATCCCAACGCGCCGACGATGCGGCTGACACCATCGTCGCCCGGCTCGAGAAGCAGTTGCCGCCGATGTATGAGGTGGTCGACTACTACGCTGAGCGTGGCCTGCTCCTGCCGGTGGCTGGCGAGACGCGAGCGTCCGAAGTGACCGACGCCCTCTTGCGCGCCATCGAGCACGCCGTCGCTGAACCGGTCACCTAGCGCAGCCGGCCCGGCCAACAAGACATGGAACGACGCGTCACGCTCAAGAGCCAGTCGCAGATCGAGCGCATGGTGGTCGCCGGGCGGCTGGTCGCTGACGTCCTCGATCGAGTCGGGCAGGAGATCAGGCCGGGTGTCACGCCGCTCGAGCTCGATGCCTTGGCGGAGGAGATGATCCGCGCTGCCGGAGGCGTGCCGTCCTTCATCGGCGTGCCCGGGCGAAAGGCGCCCTACCGTCACAGCCTATGCGTGTCGCTCGACTCGGAGGTGGTCCACGGCGTCCCCGATCGGCGTCGCATCCGGGATGGGCAGCTCGTCTCCGTCGACGCTGGCGCTATCGTCGCCGGCTGGCATGGCGATGCCGCCCGGACGTGGATCGTCGGACAGGTACCCGCCGAGGTACGGCAGCTGGTGGAGACCACCCGCGAGGCCATGTACGCGGGCATCGATGCGGCCCAGCCTGGCGCCCACATCGCCGATATCTCAGCCGCCATCGAGGACCTCGCGCGGGCCGAGGGGTACGGCGTCGTACGCTCGTTCGTCGGCCACGGCATCGGCACGGAGATGCACGAGGAGCCCCAGGTCTGGAACTTCCGCACCGGTCAACGCGGCCGTCGCCTGGAAGCCGGCCTGTGCCTCGCCATCGAGCCGATGTTCACGCTGGGCGGCCATGAGGTGGATGTGGCGCACGACGGCTGGACGGTCGTCACGCGCGACGGCAGCCTGGCCGCTCATTGGGAGAACACCATCGCCGTCACGGCGGATGGCCCGCGCATCCTCACCGAACGGCCGGCGCCGGTCGAGCAAGTGTCGGTCGCCTGACCCGGCTGGGTGACCTGCTGCGGGATCGATCGACCTCACATGGTCGTCGGTCGGTGGCTCTGCCATGCTCGAGAGGTGCCGGGACCGCTGACCACGACGACGACGCCTTGCCCTTGTGGACCCTTCTCTGGTAGACTTCTCGTTCGCGCCGGGTCGGCCCCGGCGCATGTCGTTGCCCGGCCGCTCCGGTAGCCGCGCTTTCCCACTGAGTCTTGACGAGAGGGAGTCCGTCGTCGCCTGTGGCAAAGAAGGATGCGATAGAGGTAGAAGGCACGGTCATCGAACCGTTGCCCAATGCCATGTTCGCCATCGAATTGGAGAACAAGCACCGCGTCCTGGCGCATATCAGCGGCAAGCTGCGGATGAACTTCATCCGCATCCTCCCGGGCGATCGGGTCCGCGTCGAGTTGTCGCCCTATGACCTCTCGCGCGGCCGCATCACATACAGACTCAAGTAACAAGGGTAGATAGGATCGCCGAGTGAAGGTCGGAGCATCGGTCAAGGTGCGTTGTGAGCGCTGCAAGGTCATCCGTCGTCATGGCACGGTGATGGTGATCTGCCCGAATCCCAAGCACAAGCAGCGTCAGGGTTAGGAGGTCTGGTGGCACGCATCGCCGGTATCGACATCCCCCGCGAGAAGCGGGTGGAGATCGCGCTGACCTACGTCTACGGTCTCGGACTGCCGACCAGCCAGCGCATCCTGGCGCAGGCCAATGTCAACCCTGATACACGTGTTCGCGACCTCACCGAGGAGCAGGTCAATCGCCTGCGCGAGATAATCGACCGGCGCTACAAGGTGGAGGGCGACCTGCGCCGTGAGGTAGCCCTGAACATCAAGCGACTGCAAGAGATCGGTTCGTACCGCGGCCTGCGTCACCGCCGCAATCTGCCAGCTCGAGGGCAGCGCACCAAGACCAACGCTCGCCAACGCCGCGGTCCCAAGCGGACGGTAGGCGTCCGCCGCAAGAAGTAGCAAGGAAGCCAAGACCGGCGGCCTGCGCGGCGTGACAGAGCGCCACTGGCCGACCTGGTCGACAGGATAGGAGAGACCCCCAAGCGATGGCCGAACGTAAGCGTGCTGCGAAGACGCGACGCCGCGAAAAGAAGAACGTGCCGGTGGGCCACGCCCACATCCAGGCCACGTTCAACAATACCCTCGTCACCCTCACCGATACGTCCGGTGCCGTGATCTCGTGGGGTAGTGCCGGTCTGGCTGGCTTCAAGGGTTCGCGCAAGAGCACCCCTTACGCGGCGGCGATGAGTGCCGATGGCGCCGCCCGCCGAGCCATGGAGCATGGCATGCGCCAGGTGGAAGTCTTCGTCAAAGGACCGGGCGCCGGTCGCGAGCAGGCCATCCGTTCGCTCCAGGCAGCTGGCCTGGAGGTAAGCGCGATCACCGACGTGACGCCCATCCCGCACAACGGCTGCCGCCCTCCGAAGCGGCGTCGGGTCTGACCGGCAGTGGCTCGCTACAACGGTCCCGTCTCCCGCCTCTGCCGCCGAGAGGGCATGAAGCTCTATCTCAAGGGCGCCAAGTGCTACACCAAGAAGTGCCCCTTCGAGCGTCGTCCCACGCCGCCCGGTCAGCACATCATGCGTCGTCGGAAGGTCTCCGAGTTCGGCATGCAGCTGCGCGAGAAGCAGAAGGTCCGGCGCGTCTATGGTGTGCTCGAACGGCAGTTCAAGCACTACTTCGAGACGGCCGAGGCTCGACCGGGCGTCACCGGCGAGAACCTCCTGCGGCTGTTGGAAACGCGCCTTGACAACGTCGTCTTTCGGATGGGCTTCGCCACCAGCCGGGCGCAGGCGCGTCAGCTGGTGACGCACGGTCACTTTGCGGTCAACGGCCGTGCCACTGATGTCGCGTCTCACCGCCTGCGCGAAGGTGATCGGGTGGACGTGCGCGAGGTCAGCCGCCGATCGACCTATTTCAAGGATGTCAAGGACGCGCTGCGGGCAGCGCAGAAGCCGGACTGGCTGGCGGTGGACGCCGACAAGCTATCCGGGCAGCTTTCCGCGCTTCCGTCGCGCGACCAGATGCCGGCCGAGCTGAACGAACAGCTAGTGGTCGAGTTCTACTCGAGGTAAACCCGCCTGATGATCGAACTGGAGAATCCACAGATCGAGCCCGTAGAGGAGCTCGCGACATACGGTAAATACGAAGCCAGCCCGCTACCGGCCGGGTACGGCGTGACGCTTGGCAATGCGCTCCGCAGGGTCCTGCTCTCCTCACTGGAGGGCGCCGCGGTGACATCCATCCAGGTCCATGACGTCTATCACGAGTTCAGCAGCCTGCCGGGCGTCAAGGAGGATCTCACCCAGATCGTCCTCAATGTCAAGAAGCTCCGGCTCAAGAGCTACGCCTCTCATCCGGTCCAACTACGGTTGCTGAAGTCGGGTGCCGGAGCGGTCACCGCGGCCGACGTGATCGAGTCGGCAGATGTGGAGATCGTCAACCCTGAACAGCACCTCATGACCCTAGACTCGGATGACGTGACGGTGGAGATGGATCTCACCGTCGAGCGAGGCGTGGGCTATCTGGCCGCTGAGCGGACCGATCTGCTGCCCATCGGCGTGATCCCGGTCGATGCCATCTTCACGCCGGCCCGCAAGGTCAATTACTTCGTCGAGAACACGCGCGTCGGTCAGATGACCAACTACGACAAGCTGACCTTGGAGATCGAGACGGACGGGACCCTCTCACCCGAGGAGGCGCTCTCACGGGCGGCCGAGATACTGGTCTCGCAGTTCAGCCTCTTCACCAGCACCGGCAAGGCGCTCGCCAGCCTGGATCGACAGATGCCCGGCGCGGCCGGGCTGCCGTCGAACATGCTTGACATGCCCATCGAAGAGCTGGACCTGCCGATGCGTGCCTACAACTCGCTGAAGCGCAACAACATCGTCAAGGTCGGGCAGCTCCTCCAGCTTCAGGATGAGGATCTGCTGCGCATGCGCAACTTCGGCAAGAAGTCGCTCGACGAGATGAAGGAACGGCTGCGCATGCGCGGCTTCCTGCCGCCTGAGGACGCTATAACGACCGACCACGATGAGGTCTCCTCCTTCGACGCCGACGCCGACGACATCGACGAAGCCGACGAAGCCGACGAAGCCGACGAAGCCGACGAAGAGGACGAGGAGGTCTGACCGTGGCCCATCGCATCGACGGCCGCAAGCTCGGTCGCAAGACCAGCGCGCGCCAGGCTCTGTTTCGCAACCTGGTCGTGTCGGTGCTGCGCTACGAGCAGATAAAGACCACCGAGGCCAAGGCCAAGGAGGTCC
The DNA here is from genome assembly GCA_013696275.1 of Chloroflexota bacterium. GTDB lineage: Bacteria > Chloroflexota > Limnocylindria > Limnocylindrales > CSP1-4 > Palsa-1032. Next base: position 15,079 of record JACCYW010000397.1, read on the forward strand.
GCGGTCAGGTCGAGCGCATCATCACGTTGGCCAAGGAGGGAACGCTGACCTCGCGCCGGCGCATCATCTCCGAGCTGCCAGATGAACCGCTCGTCGTCGAGAAGCTGATCGATGAGATCGCGCCGAAGTACGGTGATCGGACCTCTGGCTACACGCGCATCGTCCGGCTCGGTCAACGTGCTGGCGATGCGGCGCCGATGGTCCAGCTCGAACTCGTATCCTAGCGGTCAGGTGCCGGATGGGGAGTCGTCTCCTCGGACGTCGCGGGCCGAGCGAACCGCTCGAGAGGGCGGGTCCGTGCGCTACGTGGCACGGTTGGAATATGACGGCACGGCGTTCAGTGGCTTCCAGGTCCAGAGCACCGGTCGGACCGTGCAAGGTGAACTGGAAGCTAGCCTCGCTCGCCTCTCGGGCGGGCGGCACATCCGGGTCGCTGGCGCGGGCCGCACGGATGCCGGGGTCCATGCCAGCGGACAGGTCATCGCCTTCAGTTGGCCTGGTCGTGCGTCGCGCCGGGAGCTCGAGAGAGCCCTGGATGCGTCGCTTCCGCCGGACGTGGCGGTCGGTCGGCTGCGGCGAGCAGCACAGGACTTCGTGCCACGGCGTGCGGCGCTCCGTCGGGAGTATCGCTATACGGTCTGGAACGGGCCTCGGAGTCCGCTGCGTGAACGGTACGCACTGGGCGTACGGGAACCCCTGGACGTGACGGCGATGGCCTCCGCGGCGGGTGCCCTGGTCGGTCGGATGGACTTCTCCGCCTTGGGCGGATGGCACAGACAACCGATCCGCACCCTTCACCGGGTCCGGGTCCGCAAGTCGGGTCGGACGGTCATCATCGACGTGATCGGCGACGCGTTCCTGCGCCAGATGGTAAGGAGCATCGTGGCCGCCCTGCTGCGCGTCGGACGCGGCGAGGCGACCGCGGAGGACCTGGCGATCGCGTTGCGCTCGCCGGGAAGGGCTTTCGCCGGGGCGATCGCGCCGGCCAAGGGGCTTTGCCTGCGCAACGTGCGATTCGGCCCACCGCAGACTACGGGATGGTGACGACGATGATCAAGACATACAGCCCGCGGGCTGCCGAGATAGAGCGTCGGTGGTACGTGGTGGACGCTGATGGCGAGACCCTTGGCCGGCTGGCGTCGCGCATCGCACAGGTGCTCGCCGGTAAGCACAAGCCCACCTATGCCACGCACCTCGACACGGGCGATCACGTTATCGTCCTGAACGCCGCTCGGATATCCGTCAGCCGGGATAAGCGCGAGACCAAGATCTATGCTCGCCATAGCGGCTACCCCGGTGGTTTTCGTCAGGAGACCCTGGGCGCACTGATGGCACGCCGCCCGGAAGAGGTGATCCGTCGGTCGGTCAAGGGCATGCTGCCGCGCAACAAGCTGGGTGCGCAGCGACTACGCAAATTGAAGATCTACGCGGGTGGAGACCACCCGCATGAAGCGCAGCGGCCAGAGCCGCTGCCAACAGCGGGAGCGACGCCCAGATGATCACCAGTACCTTCTTCTTCGGGACCGGTCGTCGCAAGACCAGCGTGGCCCGCGTCCGTCTGATGACCGGCGAGGGCGAGGTCGTGGTCAACGGCCGCAGCCTGGAGGACCACTTCGGAAACGCCGTCAGC